>JBDNGO010000049.1:0-16310 GCA_041689245.1 Flavobacteriaceae bacterium
GGTTTTTTGTTGTGTATAAAGTTAGGTGTTTTCATTTTAAGATTCAAATGAGGTCTTTTGTTATTATATATCTCTATAGACTCTTTTATTAATTGATTTAACTCCTTACCATTATTGCATTTATATATTAAAAATTCTTGTGATTTTTCCATTAGGATACTTTTTGTGTATTGCTATTTCAGGACGGGACAAAAACAAAATAAAAAAAGGCTCTGAATTTTTCAGAGCCTTTTTGTTGTTATTGATTATTATATTTATTGGAATATCGTTTCCAAAGTTTCGTTTGATGTGTTTCTAAACTCAATTTTCTACCTTGAATAAAAGCTTCATCAAGAATATTTCCTCTCATATCTAAAGCATCGCCTTCAGAAATAAATAGTGTTGCATCTTTACCAACAGTAAGAGAACCAACTTTATCATCTATTCCTAAGATTTTTGCAGCATTTAATGTAATCACTTTTACCGCTTCTTCTTTATTAAGACCATGAGCAGCAAAAGTACCTGCATTAAAAGGTAAATTACGGTCATTCATTCTAACACTACCTTCTTCTAATCCAATAGTAAAAGTAATTCCTTTTTCAGCTAATTGTATCGCTGTTTTATAAGATTTGTCATAATTGTCATCATCATTTCCAGGCACTAAGTGTGCTCTTTTAATGACTACAGGAATATTATTTTTTAATAAAATATCTGAAACTTTATGAGCTTCATCACCACCAACAATTACTAAATTTACCTCATGTTTTTTCGCAAAATTTACGGCATCAGTAATTTCTCTTTCACCATTTACATGAATATATAATTTCTGAGATTTATTAAATATGCCTTTTAATGCTTCTAATTCAAGATTTTTTGGCGACTTTAGACCTTTTAAATAAACTTCAGCTTCATTTAAATAATCATTAATGATGTTTATGTTTTTCGTATAGTTTTCATCCATTTTTATTCCTGCATCTTCTCCTAACCAAGGTCTTCCAAACGTAATACTACTAGGCCAATTCATATGAATTCCATCATCTACCTTAATTGCTGCATCTTCCCAGTTCCAAGCGTCAAACTGAACAATAGAAGATGTACCAGAAATAGTACCGCCACGAGGTGTAATTTGCCCCATTAAAATACCGTTTGGTCTCATTACTTCAATTAATTTAGATTCAGCGTTATAAGCAATTAAACTACGAATATGTGGATTCATTGTGCCAATTTCATCATAATCTAAGGTTGCTTTTACCGAACTAATTTCTGCTAAACCCAAGGTTGTATTAACAGCTATAAATCCTGGATACACATGTTTCCCTTTTGCATTAATAATGGTTCCCATTCTTGCAATTTTCATTTTTGCAGAACCCACAAAAGTTATTTTCCCATCGGCAAACATAATAAGAGAATCATCAATTACAGTTCCATCTCCTAGATGTGCAGTAGCACCTTCAATTGAGAATGCTTTCGTCTGCTTTGGAGCGGGTGTTTGTTGTGCTAAACTATTTCCTAGTAGTAAGAAAAATAGTATGTTATATATAATTTGTTTTTTCATAATCTTCTTAGTTTAATTGATTCATACCAGTTTCACAGGTAGCCTCTTTCTTAATATTCTTTTTAGGAGCCTCTGTTTTTTCACCATTATTTTTTTCTTTTAACATCAAATTCATTAAGAAGCTACGCTCTTTTTTAATGACTTCTCTTTGAGCTAAATCTCTTTCTAAATCAAAGTAAACTGTTCCATTAATAATAGTTGTTTGGACTTTTGCATAAATGGATAATGGATTGTCTGTCCATAAAACAACATCGGCATCTTTACCTTCTTTAATACTTCCAACTTTATCATCTAAGTGTAATAGTTTTGCAGGATTAATCGTTATCATATTCCAAGCGTCGAATTCCGTCATTCCACCGTATTTAATAGTTTTAGCAGCTTCTTGATTTAGTCTTCTAGACATTTCTCTGTCATCAGAATTAATTGCAACTATAATCCCTGCATTATGCATAATTGCTGCATTATAAGGAATCGCATCATTTACTTCGTATTTATACGACCACCAATCTGAAAACGTAGAACCACCAACTCCATGACTTTTCATTTTGTCAGCAACTTTATATCCTTCTAAAATATGGGTAAATGTATTGATGTTAAAGTTGAATTTTTCAGCAACTTTCATCAACATATTAATTTCACTCTGAACATAAGAGTGAGATGTAACAAAACGTTCTTTATTTAAAATTTCAGCGATAACTTCCATTTCCAAATCTTTACGATATGGTTTTCCACTTTTCTTTAGCTCATCATATTCTTTTGCTCTTTGAAAATAGTCTGTAAATACTTGTTCTACACCCATTCTGGTTTGTGGAAATCTAGTGCCATTTGAAGATCTAGATTGTTTTACGTTTTCTCCTAAAGCAAATTTGATAAACTTAGGTGCGTTCTTATACACCATATTTTCAGAAGTTTCACCCCATTTTAATTTGATAATAGCAGATCTACCTCCAATTGGGTTAGCAGAGCCATGCAATAATTGCGCTGAAGTAACTCCACCAGCTAAATTTCTATAGATGTTCATGTCAGCAGGGTTTATATCATCTTCTTCAGTAACTTCAGCAGAAGAGTTTTGACCGCCTTCGTTTACATCAAACAAGGCAATATGTGTATGTTCATCAATAATACCAGCAGTTAAATGTTTACCAGTTGCATCAACAATTTTTGCTCCACGTGAGCTTAAGTTTTTTCCTATTTGAGCAATTTTTCCGTCTTTTAATAATACATCAGTATTTTTTAAAACTCCTTCTTTTTCACTTGTCCAAACTGTTGCGTTTTTAAATAGAATTGTTTCTTGCTCAGGTTTAGAAGTAAACCCATAACCAATATTCGGATACGTTACCGGAACCACAACTGGAGTAGAAGTCTTTGGTTTTTTCTTTTCATCTTCTTTCTTTTTTACAGCATTATTTTTTATTGCTGTCCAAGAAGATTCATTTCCATATTCGTCAACGACAGTACCAGAAAAATTATTTTTATTAGCATCTAAAGTTCCAATAAAACGAGTAAATTTAGAATCATCATTTTGATTATTTAGTGTAATTGAAACCCAATTATCTTTAAAAGAAAATTTAGATTTTAAAGGTGTAGCTCCGCTTTTTAAAGTTCCTTTTTGAGAATCTGTATCTCCAGAAATAGTAAGGTCTAAGTTTTTATTGTCATAAGATAACGTGTAATCTCCGCTTGCATCAACTGCATTCATATCAGAAATTACATGTTTATTTCCTTGAACCCAATTTTCGTAAATTTTAGTTTTACTATCAAAGATAGCTCCAGAAGTAATTAAAAAATTAGCATAACTACCGTTTTGTAATGTTCCAATTTCTGATGATTTTCCTAAAATTTTAGCAGGAATTATTGTTAATGCTTCTAAAGCTTTTGTTTCATCTAAACCATATTGAATGGCTTTTTGAATGTTTTTTTGAAAATCGGTAAGCAATTTTAATGTATGGGTCGTAATTGTAAAATTTACATTGTTATTAGCTAAAACTGCTAAGTTTGATGGTTCTTGATTCCATCTACGCATATCACTTAACTCTAATTCATTTGCTAAATATGGATTAGAAACATCATACGTATTTCTAAAATTAACAGGAACAATCATTGTTGCGTTCATTTTTTTAATTTGCTCAATATCTTCATATTCATAGCCAGAACCAACAAAACTAAATTGAACTCCGCTTTCGTCACCAACTTTATCCACTCTAATAGCATTTAAATTAGACCCTCCAGCATCAAAAATTTGAGTTAAATTTTTGTTTGCAATTAAGGCTTCTAAAGACATGTCTTTATTTTTAGCATTTCCGCTTTCATACCATTCTGCATCCATGTATACTTGTCTTAATAAGGCAGTTTTACCCATAAATGAACTAGGATAAGCTTGTTTAGACATTTTGCTTTTATGTAAAGAAAAGTAGTTTGCAGATTTGGTATCTAAGATTCTGTAGGCATCAGAAGAATTAGCATTTAAAGCAACTAAAACTCCATTTCCGCTAATTATTCCATCATATAAATGTGTGTTTACAACTCCAAACCCAGCTTTTAGTAAATCAGTTGCTTTTTTAGTATCAAAAGTAAAGCTGTCAAAAGCGTCTGTTTCTGGTCTGATATGATCATTCCAATAATAACCTTCTCTATTAGCTTCGTATTGTCTATCATTATCAGAACTTTTTGGCGGAGTCGGATTTTTAATTCCGAAATCAGAATACACTTCTATAAAAGAAGGATAAATTGTCTTTCCTGATAGATCTACGATTTTAGCTCCATTAGGAATACTAACATGTTTACCAACCAAAACAACTTTGCCATCTTTTACAAGTAAAGTTCCTTTGTTGATAATTTGTGTTGGTGTTACATAAATTTTTGCATTGGTAAAAGCTACAGTTGTATTTTCTGTAGTCTTAACACCAGAATTTGTTGGAAAATATTCTTGAGCTTGTACAACCAAAGTTGACAAAAACAAGAATAATAGTAGTGTTTTTTTCATTAGTTAAGTTTGTTTTAGTTTATAAATTTATTGAGAACAGAGTTATTAATATGAAATTAAAAGTGTTTTAACATAATTTTAAGATTATAAATCTTTTTTTGAATCCTCAAAATAACTGATAATTAAATCAACTACGTAATTGTAAGATTGTATTCCGTTTGCTTGATTATTGGATTTTAAATAAGAATTATATCCTTTTTTGATAAAAGGCTCAATCGGATTTCTATATTGATTCCAAAATTCTGAGCTTTCTTTAAAATCAATTAAAACGCCTTTATTTACAGTATTTATAAATGTATTGAAAATTTCTTTATCATGTTTTTTAACTTCAGAAATTAAATAACTAAAAGCCATTCTATATGCAGCATATTTAAAATAGAGATCATCATTTGATAGCGCTGCTAAATAGCCAACAAAGTTAGCTTCATTTTCTGCTGCAATTCCTAATTGATGTGCCATTTCATGACAAATCGTAGTAGGATATCCATTTATTGGAATCATATCGTTTACTTGTGCTTCTCCAGTCAAAGGATTAAAATATCCTGATGTTCCGTTATAGGTTTGAATTAAACTCATTAATGAACTTTTTACAGATTTAAAACTATAGGTAAATTGTGGATATTCATAGGTCAAGTTTATATATCCAGAAATAGCTTTCTGATACATTTCATTTTGAGAATACGGATTTTTAACTTTTAAAGAATCATTATTTGTAATTAAAAGTTGTGTTTCATTTAAGTGTTTTATAATATTTTCTGAAACTTGGGTAAGTTGCTCTGTTGTATATTTTGTTTTCGAAAAACCTAGGTTTTTAGCCAATGGCTCTCTAAAGTAATTGAATCCCCAAAACCAATAAAAACAACTATAAAGAATTGAAATAAAAGCAATTGCTTGTAGCAGTTTTGATTTTAAATTTTTAAATTTATCTTTAAATAAACGATAGACAAATCGAAGAATAATAAAAAGTAAAACTCCAATTAAAAAATCACCAACAGAAAAAGGAATCCATCCAAAAAGAAAACGTAATAAGACACTTGAAAAACGGTAAATTCCGTTTGAGTAATATTTTTCAATTACGCTAGGATATTTACTAATCAACTGCACAAATACAATTTGAAAAGCAAATAAAAAAGTAAGAAAAATATGAAGCTTTTTGTTTTTCATCGTATCAAAAATAAAGAAATAAATGAATCTTGAGGTGTTATTAACAGGTTAATAACATTTTAGTGAACAAAATTTGTGTATAAAGAAATAAAAATTTCAGATTAAAAGTATCAACCTAAAAAACTACATTTGTTATTATGGAGGAAATAAAGTCTTTACAAGTTAAAAAAGTAGATAAAGCTAGAATTATTAGCTTAGAAAAAGGAAAGATACCACCACAAGCATTAGATTTAGAAATTGCTGTTTTAGGAGCAATGATGATTGATAAAAAAGGAATTGACGATGTAATAGATATTTTACATTCAGAGGCTTTTTATGATAGAAAACACCAAGAAATTTATAGCGCGATTTATACGTTGTTCCAAAATTCTGAACCCATAGATTTACTTACAGTTTCTCAGCAATTAAGAAAAGAAGCGAAGTTAGAAATGGTTGGTGGAGATTTTTACCTAATCAACTTAACACAGAAAGTAGCTTCTTCTGCAAATATAGAATACCATGCACGTATTATTTTACAAAAATATATTCAGCGTAAATTAATCTCTATTTCTAGTGATATTATAGAAACTGCTTATGATGAAACTGTAGATGTTTTTGACTTGTTAGATTTAGCAGAAGGAAAACTATTTGAAGTTACACAAGGAAACCTTAAAAAAGGTTCTGAAGGCGCAGGAGATTTAGTAAAACAAGCTTTAAAGAAGATTCAAGATATTTCTAATCAAGATGGAATGAGCGGTTTAGAAACCGGTTTTGCAAAATTAGATGCATTAACTTCTGGTTGGCAACCCTCAGATTTAATTATTATTGCTGCACGTCCTGGTATGGGAAAAACTGCTTTTGTAATTTCTATGGCTAAAAATATGGCGATAGATTTCGGTCATCCAGTTGCATTATTCTCATTAGAGATGTCTTCGGTACAATTAATTACTCGTATGATTTCTTCTGAAACAGGATTAACTTCAGAAAAACTACGTAAAGGGAATTTAGAAGCACACGAGTGGGAGCAATTAAATGTAAAAGTAAAAAAATTATCTGATGCACCTATTTTTATTGATGATACACCATCACTATCTATTTTTGATTTACGCGCAAAAGCACGAAGATTGGTTTCTCAACATGGCGTAAAAATTATTATAGTTGATTATTTACAATTAATGACAGCTGGTGGTTCTGCTGGAAAAGGAGGTGGAAATAGAGAGCAAGAAATTTCTTCTATTTCTAGAAACTTAAAAGCATTAGCAAAAGAATTAGCAGTTCCAGTTATCGCATTATCACAATTATCGCGTGCGGTTGAAACACGTGGAGGATCTAAAAGACCTTTATTGTCAGATTTACGTGAATCTGGAGCTATTGAGCAAGATGCAGATATTGTATCATTTATTTTCCGTCCAGAATATTACGGAGTTACAGAATGGGATGATGACGAGCATACACCATGTGAAGGACAAGGAGAGTTTATTGTTGCAAAACACAGAAATGGTGGATTGGAAAATATTCGTTTAAAGTTTACAGGACATTTAGCGAAATTCTCTGATTTAGAGGAAGGTTTTAGCTCTGAATTCCAATCTAAAATGAATGCCGTTTCTCCAGATCAATTTATCAGTCCAAAAGATGCTTTTGGTATTGAAGATGATGGAGACGATGTACCTTTTTAAGATTTTTTTCATCAAGAAATTTTTACCGTTTTGTCATTCCTGCGAAGGCAGGAATCCATATAAATAAACTTTGTATAGATTCCTGTTTTCACAGGAATGACATTTTTAAGTTATAAAATATGTTAAATACACAATTGCAATAATGGATTTATGTATTTTAGTGCTTCGACAAGCTTAGCATACCATTTTATCAAATGAAAAAACTCCTTTTTATATTCTCTTTTTTACTGATTACCAATTCAGGCTGGGCATCTTTCATTTATATACCAATGAGTGCAGAGAATCAGAAAAATCATTTAAAAGCCTACGGAATTGTCTTTTATTCTCTACAAAACGGCATAAAAGCAAAATGGCTACTCAATTATGATGGTGGTGCATTCTTAATAGAAAACTCAGAACTTATTGAAAAAGAATGTAAGATTCGTGGAGTTTCGTATCAAATTATTTCAGATGCAAAAGCGCAATTGATATTACAAGATATTTCTTCACCATCCAAAAATCAAGAAGCTGTAACGTTGGAAAAAGCGCCAAAAATTGCGGTGTATTCGCCAAAAGAAAAAATGCCTTGGGACGATGCCGTAACTATGGTGTTGAAATATGCCGAAATTCCGTTTGACGTTATTTACGACGAAGAAGTATTAAATGATAAGTTGTTATTATACGAGTGGTTGCATTTGCATCACGAAGACTTTACAGGTCAATATGGTCGTTTTTACGGTAGTTTTAGAGCGGAACCTTGGTATATTGAAAGTAAATTGAGAGCAGAAGCGCTGGCTAAAAAATTGGGATATGAAAAAGTATCCGAAGAAAAATTAGCGGTCAGTAAAAAAATTAGAGATTATGTAATTGGTGGCGGATTTATGTTTGCTATGTGTTCTGCAACCGATAGTTTTGATATTGCATTATCCGCAGAAGGTGTTGATATAGCAGAATCTATGTTTGATGGAGATTCGTCAGAACCTAATTATCAGTCTAAAATAGATTTTAATAAAACCTTTGCGTTTGAAAATTATACATTGGAAAGAAATCCGACTACATACGAGTTTTCATCTATCGATATGACAGGTAAACGTAGAATTCCGAAAACGTCAGATTATTTTTATTTACAAGAGTATTCTGCAAAATGGGATCTAGTTCCAACTATGTTAACGCAAAACCACACACAATTGGTGAAAGGTTTTATGGGACAAACTACTTCTTTTGATAGAAGTACGGTAAAACCAACGGTATTGGTTATGGGAGAAAATAAAGTGAATAGAGAAGCACGTTATATCCACGGAACTAAAGGAAAAGGAATGTTTACTTTTTATGGGGGTCATGATCCGGAAGATTATCAACACAGAGTTGGAGACCCAAAAACCGAACTAGATTTACATCGAACATCACCAGGATATCGTTTAATCTTAAATAATGTGTTATTTCCTGCAGCTAAGAAAAAGGAGCAAAAGACATAAGTATCTAAGTTGCTTTTTAATTTATCAGTTCGAGTGATTCAGATATAATCTAAATTGTATAGAGAACAATTGATTGTACTATTTTCTATCATATCAAGCAGAGTCGAAGTAAAAAGAAAATAGTAAAACAACATTATTTTCATATTCTTAATAACTTCTTATTTATGTCAATAAAAAGGTAAAAATGCCATTGCCAAATCGTATTTAAAAAAGTACTTTTGTCAGCAACAAACAAAACACAGATGTCTACAACAGTACAACGCCTAGAAATTTTCACCCAACAAGTTCGAAGAGATATTTTACGCATGGTTCATGCAGTAAATTCAGGTCATCCAGGAGGTTCTTTAGGGTGTGCAGAATTTATTACTTGTTTATATCAAGAAGTAATGGATTATTCTACAGATTTTAAAATGGACGGAATAAATGAAGATTTATTCTTTTTATCTAATGGTCATATTTCACCAGTTTTTTATAGTGTTTTAGCGCATACAGGATTTTTCAACATTGAAGAATTAGCAACATTTAGAAAATTAAATTCACGTTTGCAAGGACATCCAACGACACATGAAGGCTTAGAAGGAGTTAGAATTTCTTCTGGTTCTTTAGGACAAGGAATGAGTGTTGGAATTGGAGCTGCACAAGCAAAAAAACTAAACAACGATTCGCATTTAGTATATACGTTGCATGGTGATGGCGAGTTGCAAGAAGGTCAGAACTGGGAGGCAATTATGTATGCGTCAGCAAAAAAAATTGATAATATAATTTCTACTATTGATTTAAACGGAAAGCAAATTGACGGAGCAACAGATGATGTGTTACCAATGGGAAGTCTCAAAGCAAAGTTTGAAGCTTTTGGCTGGGATGTGTTAGAAGTAGAAAAAGGAAATGATATTGCGTCGATTTTAGAAGGTTTAGCAGAAGCAAAATCTAGAACAGGAAAAGGAAAACCAGTGTGTATTTTATTACATACAGAAATGGGTAATGGAGTAGATTTTATGATGCATACACATGCTTGGCACGGAAAAGCGCCGAATGATGAGCAATTGGAGAATGCGTTGGCTCAAAATCCAGAAACGCTGGGAGATTATTAATGCTGAACTCGTTTCAGTATCTTTTGAATAGATAAAAGGAAGCCTGTATAAAATGTACAGGTTTTTTTATTTGTCATAGCGAAAATATTGAAGCAATCCGATAAAGTGAAACTGCAATTATAATATTACTGACTAATTGATAGATTTCTCAATCATAAAAAATTCATTTCTAAATGATAATTACTTTTTTTATTTTTTTATTTAGAACTAAAATGTAAGAATAGTTTTACTTTTACAACTAAACTAATTGAAGTTTAATAACTTCATTTTTTAAATCATTTAATCTTTCAATAATTAATATGAAAATAGGTATTGTTTGTTATCCAACTTTTGGAGGTAGTGGAGTCGTTGCAACAGAATTAGGAATGGCATTAGCAGATAATGGTCATGAAGTCCATTTTATTACATATAATTTACCTGTTCGATTGGATTTTATTTCTCATAATTTACATTTTCATGAAGTAGTAATAGAGGAATATCCATTGTTTCAATATCAACCATACGAATTGGCCTTATCAACAAGAATGGTAGAAGTTGTAGTAAAATATCAATTAGATATTTTACATGTACACTATGCAATTCCACATGCATATGCAGCCTATATGGCAAAGCAAATGCTAAAAGAAAAAGGAATAGACATTAAAGTTGTTACCACTTTACATGGAACAGATATTACCTTGGTTGGAAGTCATCCAACCTATAAAACCGCAGTAGAATTTAGTATCAACAATTCTGATGTAGTTACTACAGTTTCTAAAAGTTTAAAAGAAGATACCTTACGTCTTTTTAATATTAAAAATGAAATTCATGTAATTCATAATTTTATTGATACCACTAAATATGAAAAAGCACATGGGCGAGAATGTCAGAGAATTGCTTTGGCAAAACCAACCGAAAGAATTTTAACTCATATTAGTAATTTTAGACCCGTAAAAAGAATTGAAGATGTAATTAAAACTTTTGAAATTGTACATCGAACAGTTCCTAGTAAATTGTTAATGGTTGGCGATGGTCCAGAAAGAAGAAATGCTGAGTTATTAGCAAAAAAATTAGGTATAAAAGACGATGTTTTATTCTTAGGAAACAGTTCTGAAGTAGCTGAAATCTTATGTTATACAGATGTGTTCTTATTACCTTCTAAAACAGAAAGTTTTGGTTTGGCGGCTTTAGAAGCAATGGCGGCAGAAACAGCTGTAGTTTCTTCAAATTCTGGAGGTTTACCAGAAGTAAATGTTGATGGTATTACAGGTTATTTAAGTAATGTTGGCGATGTAGAAGACATGGCGAAGAATGTATTAAAAATTGTAAAAGACGATGCTACGTTATTACAGTTTAAACAAAATGCAAAAGCGCATACAAAACAGTTTTCTATAAGAAATATCTTACCTGTGTATGAAGATATTTACGAGTCTCTAAAAGTAAAAGTGAATTAAGAATTATAAAACTGAATACTTTTTATAATTAACTCTGTAGAAACTTTACAATCTATTTTTGTTTGTTCTAAATTAGTTAGCAACACAAAATTAACTTGTCCGCTAACATTTTTTTTATCGTGTTTAAGCAAATCTAAAATCCCATTAAAATTATCTTCTAAGATTTGAGTTTTTCCGTAAATAGAAATAATTAGTTGTTTTATGTTTTCTAGTTCTTCTTTTGGAAACCCTAGCAATTCAGCAGATAAAAAACACTCAACAACCATTCCTATTGCAATTGCTTCTCCGTGTGTTAAATTTTCTTTATCCTTAGATTCTAAGAAATAAGATTCTACTGCATGACCAATGGTATGACCGAAATTTAAAATTTTACGCAGGTTTTGTTCTTTAGGATCTTGTAGAACAACTTCGTTTTTAATTTCTATAGAACGATGAATTAACTCGGTAATATCTAAATTTTCTGTATTTTTAATGTTATCATATAAACTCACATCATAGGTCAATCCATATTTAATGATTTCTGCAGTTCCAGATCTAATTTCTCTTGGCGTAACTGTTTCTAAATACCCTGTATCAACAAGTACCATTTCAGGATTTGCAAACAAACCAATTTGATTTTTTAACACACCTAAATCAACGCCAGTTTTTCCGCCTACAGAAGCATCAACCATACTTAATAAGGTTGTCGGAATATTAACAAAATCAATTCCACGTTTAAAAGTTGCCGCTACAAATCCGCCTAAATCTGTAATAACTCCGCCACCCAACGTAATCAATAAACTTTTTCTATCGGCATTTAATTCGGTTAAAACATTCCAAACTCCAGTACAAGTTTCTAGGTTTTTGTTTATTTCACCAGATTCAATTTCTATAAGTTCAATTGGACAAGTAGCTACTAATTTTGGAATAAATTTTCCGTAACAATATTCATGCGTATTTTCATCCACCAAGATAAAAATAGAAGAGTATGATTTTGAAGCTATTAATGTATTTAATTCTGCATATCCATTTTCCTCAAAATGAACAAAATACGTTGCTGCTTTAATTGATTTCATAAGTTGCACTTTGTAGTTGCAAATTAAGTAGAAAAAATTGAAATAGTTACACATTAAAACTATCTTTGTTAACACAAATTACAAGTGTTTATCTATGAAGCTTTTTGAAAATACGGAAGTAGCATTCTCTTTAAAATCTGATTCTCAATTAGAACGTGCTTATTTTTTATTTAAAATGATACAGAACCAACCAATGGTTCGTATAGGGACTGCGGTTACAAACTTTGCGTTAAAAGCACATTTACCAGTAGAAGGTTTAATTCGTTCAACCGTTTTTGATCATTTTTGTGGTGGCATAACAGAAGAAGATTGTATTCCAAATATAGATAATATGTACACCAAAAAGGTACATTCAATTTTAGATTATTCTGTAGAAGGAAAAGAAACAGAAGATCAGTTTGATGATGCGTTACAGAAAACGCTAAAAACCATAGATTTTGCAAAAGAAAAAGAATCAATTCCCTATGCAGTTTTTAAACCAACAGGATTTGGGCGTTTTGGATTGTATCAAAAAATAACAGAAGAGAAAGAATTAACTGTTAATGAGAAATCTGAATGGTTACGTGTTGTAGAACGGTATCATACCGTTTGTAGAGTTGCCCTAGAAAAAGATGTTCCTTTATTAATTGATGCAGAAGAAAGTTGGATGCAGGATGCAGTAGATAATTTAATAGAAGAATTGATGGAAATTTATAACGCCAAAAAAGCCATCGTATTTAGTACATTGCAAATGTATCGTCACGATAGATTTAAGTATTTAAAAGAATTGCATCAAAAGGCGCATCAAAAAGGATATCATATTGGAATGAAAATTGTTCGTGGTGCATATATGGAAAAAGAACGTGAGCGTGCAGCAGAAAAAGGATATGAATCACCAATTTGTAAAGATAAACAAGCAACAGACGATAATTACAATGCAGTGATTGTTTATATGATGGAGCATCCAAACATGGCATTGTTTGCAGGAACACATAACGAAGAAAGTTCTTTTTTAGTAATGGATTTGATAAAAAAACACAATATACAACCAAATGATATGCGTGTATGGTTTGGTCAATTATACGGAATGAGTGATCATATCAGTTTTAATTTAGCGAAAGAAGGATATAATGTTGCTAAGTATTTGCCTTTTGGTCCAGTTAGAGATGTAATGCCTTATTTAATTAGAAGAGCAGAAGAAAACACTTCTGTTGCTGGACAAACAAGTAGAGAACTTGGATTGATAAAATTAGAAAAAAAACGCAGGAAACTATAGTGAGTACTACCATTCAAGAAATAAAAGCAAGTATTTATAAAAACAAAAAACGACTAGCTAAAGAACTGCGAGAAAGTAAAGAATTACTTTCACTATTAACAAAATCTACTCATAAAAAACTAACACCAGAAGAAAAAAAGAAAGTAAAAAATCAGCTGTTAGATATTTGTAAAAGTATTCCTGCCTTAGCCGTTTTTATGCTTCCTGGTGGAGCACTTTTATTGCCGCTTTTAATTAAATTGATTCCAGATATCCTACCAAGCTCATTTAGAGAAGATTCCATAGATATCGACCTTAAATAAAGAGAGAAAAGTATTCAACTTTTAACTCATTAAATTCCAATTTAAAACATTAGTTTTGCAGCTTCAAAATAAGCAAGTATGCAATCAATTAGAAATATCGCTATTATAGCCCACGTAGATCACGGAAAAACAACGTTGGTAGATAAAATTATCGACCAAGCAAAAATCTTAGATGATCGTAAAGAACGCACTGATTTGTTATTAGATAATAACGATTTAGAACGTGAAAGAGGAATTACAATTCTTTCCAAAAATGTTTCTGTTAATTATAAAGGTGTAAAAATCAATGTAATTGATACTCCTGGTCACGCCGATTTTGGTGGAGAAGTAGAACGTGTATTAAAAATGGCGGATGGTGTATTATTATTAGTTGATGCTTTTGAAGGACCAATGCCACAAACTCGTTTTGTACTAGGAAAAGCACTAGAATTAGGATTAACGCCAATTGTAGTTGTAAATAAAGTAGATAAAGTAAACTGTACGCCAGATTTAGTGCACGAAAAAGTGTTCGATTTAATGTTTGCTTTAGAAGCAACAGAAGAGCAATTAGATTTTGTGACTATTTATGGTTCGGCTAAAAATGGTTGGATGAGTACAGATTGGCAAGATCCAAAAGATGATATTCTTGATTTATTAGATGCCGTAATAGAATCTATTCCAGAAGCTCCATACAGAGAAGGAACCCCACAAATGCAAATTACTTCGTTAGATTTTTCTGCTTTTACAGGAAGAATAGCAATCGGACGTATATATAGAGGAGATTTAGAAGAGAATAAAGATTACATGCTATGTAAAAGAGATGGTTCTACAAAAAAAGTTAGAATTAAAGAATTACATGTTTTTGAAGGAATGGGAAAAGTAAAGGTTTCTAAAGTAAGAAGTGGAGATATCTGTGCAATTACAGGTATTGAAGATTTTGAAATTGGAGATACAATTGCTGATATTGAAAACCCTGAAGCATTACCAAGAATTGAAGTAGATCAACCTACAATGAGTATGTTATTTACCATTAACAATTCGCCTTTCTTCGGTAAAGAAGGAAAATATGTAACTTCTCGTCACTTGCGTGACAGATTATTTAAAGAATTAGAGAAAAACTTAGCATTAAAAGTTGAAACAACAGATAGTGAAGATAAATTCACCGTTTTTGGACGTGGAGTTTTACACTTATCTGTATTGATTGAAACCATGCGAAGAGAAGGATATGAATTACAAGTGGGAAGACCACAAGTAATTATCAAAGAAATTGATGGTAAGAAACATGAACCAATGGAAACATTGTCTATTGATGTTCCTGAAGATGTTGCTTCTAAAGCGATTAATTTAGTATCTCTTAGAAAAGGAGATTTATTGATAATGGAACCTAAAGGAGATTTACAACATTTAGAGTTTACAATTCCTTCAAGAGGATTGATTGGTTTGCGTAATAAAATTTTAACGGCAACTGCAGGTACAGCAATTATCAACCATAGATTTAGTGAATACGGACCTTATAAAGGTGATTTTACCGAAGATATTAAAGGAGCAATCGTTTCTTCTGCGGCAGGTAAAGCAACTGCGTATGCAATTGATAGATTACAAGATAGAGGACGTTTCTTTATTGATATCAACCAAGAAATTTATATAGGACAAGTTGTTGGAGAAAATAGCAAGTCTGAAGATATGGCAGTAAACCTTATAAAAGGAAAGCAATTAACTAACATGCGTAAATCTGGAACAGATGAAGCAATGAAAATTGCTCCAAAAACAGATTTTTCTTTAGAAGAAAATATGGAATACATTAAAGGAGATGAGTATTTAGAAGTAACTCCTGAGAGTTTACGTATGCGTAAAATTGTTTTTAAAGGATAATTTTATGCTGAACTTTTCAGTATCTCATTGTCATTTCGACCGTAGGAGAAATCTCATTAAATAAAATATAAAAGCTCAAGTGTAAAACTTGAGCTTTTTTTATAATTAATCCTTATTATCTTTGCCCTATGAGTGAATTTAAAGATTTTTTTGAAGCAATTCAACAAAGCATTGTAAATAATGAGTTTGTAAAATTAACCTTAAGCAAACCTATTAGAAAAAGTGAAGGCTTATTAAATGTTTATGTTCGCTTATTAGTGATTGATGGTAAAGAAATATTCGAATTCAAATATCGTTATGCAGCGGATAATAAATTCAAGAAATTTTCTTTAAACGAGGCAATGTCTGAACTAGAAAAATTGCTACTAGAAACTTTTAGAACAGGGACATTATTTACGTTGAGTTACGATTTATTGGTACTAGTTTCTAAAAAGAAACAAGTTTCTTGCAGAGATACTGCACCTAGTTTTAAAAATAAATTACCAGAAATTTCAAGAGAATAAAAAGCAGCTTTTATATAAGTGTTTCGCTAA
>JBDNGO010000050.1:0-10536 GCA_041689245.1 Flavobacteriaceae bacterium
GACTTGGGTAACAACGCAAGGACCTGCTTCGATTACTGTACAAGGAATATTCTTCCCGTTTTCATCGAATAAGCTGGTCATTCCTATTTTTCTTCCTATTAACCCAGACATTCTTGTTAGATTTTAGACGATAGATTTATAAATCCATAGCGTCTATATTAATAATAAATATTTGAAACTTCCGTTTCAGTATCTCCTTTAGAAATTCACTCCAAAAAAAACAGCGTTAAACATCTTCAACGCTGAATATGTTTTACCGTTTTTCCTTCGCGAAACCCTCCGGACATGTGTATTCTGAATTTTATCCTGAACTTTCAGGATCTCCTCAGAGTCTTAACTTTTTCTCTTTACGAGATCCTGAAACAAGTTCAGGATAAATTCAACTTGGCTTTTAATCTGAAATAGGCTAAAAGCTAGTTTCATTTACTTATACTTTAATTTCAACTTCTACACCGCTTGGTAACTCAAGTTTCATTAGAGCATCAATAGTCTTTGAAGAAGAACTATAAATATCTAATAATCTTTTGTAAGCGAATAATTGAAATTGCTCTCTAGATTTTTTGTTTACGTGTGGTGAACGTAATACAGTGAAAATCTTTTTATTTGTTGGTAAAGGGATTGGGCCATTTACTAAAGCTCCTGTACTCTTTACTGTTTTTACGATTTTTTCAGCAGACTTATCTACTAAGTTGTAATCGTAAGATTTTAATTTAATTCTAATTTTTTGGCTCATCTTAATATCTTATTAACCTTTAGCTTTCGTAATTACATCTTCTGAAATGTTAGAAGGTGTTTGTGCATAGTGAGAAAATTCCATAGTAGAAGTTGCTCTACCAGAAGACAATGTTCTTAATGTAGTAACATAACCAAACAGCTCAGATAAAGGCACATCCGCCTTTACAACCTTTGCTCCTGCTCTATCATCCATAGCATTTACCTGACCTCTACGGCGATTTAAATCTCCAACTATGTCACCCATGTTTTCCTCAGGTGTCACAACGTCCATTTTCATAATCGGCTCAAGAACAATAGCTCCTGCTGCTTTTCCACAAGCTCTATATCCCATTCTTGCTGCTAACTCAAAAGAAAGCGCATCAGAATCCACCGCGTGAAAAGAACCATCTTTCAATGTAATTTTCATCGTTTCCATTTCAAATCCAGCTAGAGGACCGTTTTTCATAGCCTCTCTAAATCCTTTTTCAATAGACGGAATAAATTCTTTTGGAATACGACCACCTTTAATTTGATCTACAAACTGCAAACCTGATTCTTTGAAATCTTCATCTGCTGGTCCCATTTCAAATATAATATCTCCAAACTTACCACGTCCTCCAGATTGCTTTTTATAAGTTTCTCTGTGCTCTGCAGTTTTTGTTAAAGCTTCTTTATATTCAACTTGAGGTTCTCCTTGATTTACTTCAACATTAAACTCACGTCTCATTCTGTCAATAATAATATCTAGGTGTAATTCTCCCATTCCAGATATAATTGTTTGTCCAGATGCTTCATCTGTTTTTACTTGAAAAGTAGGATCTTCTTCTGCCAATTTTGACAATGCTACACCCATTTTTTCAACATCAGTCTTAGTCTTAGGCTCTACAGCAATACCAATTACTGGATCTGGAAAATCCATTGATTCTAAAACAATAGGATGTTTTACATCTGACAAAGTATCTCCAGTTTTTATAGATTTAAATCCTACAGCTGCACCTATATCTCCTGCTTCGATATAATCGATAGCATTTTGTTTATTGGCATGCATTTGATAGATTCTAGAAATACGTTCTTTTTTACCTGAACGGTTATTTAAAACATAAGAACCCGCATCTAAACGACCAGAATATGCTCTAAAGAAAGCTAAACGACCTACAAAAGGGTCTGTAGCAATTTTAAATGCTAAAGCCGCGAAAGGCTCCTTTACATCTGGCTTACGAATAATCTCTTTACCAGTATCAGGGTTTGTACCTACAATTCCTTCTTTATCCATAGGAGAAGGTAAATAACGACATACAGCATCTAATAAGAACTGAACACCTTTATTTTTAAATGCAGAACCACAAATCATAGGAATAATAGACATGTCCATTACCGCAGCACGAAGCGCAGCATGCACTTCTTCTTCGGTAATTGAATCTTCATCTTCCATGTATTTTTCTAGTAAATTCTCGTCATAAGCAGCAACTTCTTCGATCAGTTTCCCTCTCAACATTGCAGCTTCTTCTTTTAATTCTTCTGGAATATCGATTACATCAAAAGTTGCCCCTTGAGTTTCATCATGCCATATAATAGCTCTATTCTTTACTAAATCAACAATACCTTTAAAATCTGTTTCATCTCCAATGTTCATTACAATTGGCACTGCATTAGACTTTAACATGTCTTTTACTTGTTGACAAACAGCCATAAAGTTTGCTCCAGAACGGTCCATTTTATTAACGAACCCAATTCTTGGCACTTTATAGTTATCAGCTAATCTCCAGTTCGTTTCTGATTGTGGCTCAACACCATCAACTGCAGAAAACAAGAAAACTAAACCATCAAGAACTCTTAATGAACGATTTACTTCTACTGTAAAATCAACGTGACCTGGAGTATCAATAATATTAAAGTGATATTCCTTAGATTCATCAGTTGGCTCTCCGTTTACTCTTGGAAAAACCCACTCACAAGTTGTAGCTGCAGAGGTAATTGTAATCCCTCTTTCTTGCTCTTGCTCCATCCAGTCCATCGTTGCTGCACCATCATGAACTTCTCCAATCTTATGAGAAACTCCTGTATAGTACAAAACACGTTCTGTTGTTGTAGTTTTACCAGCATCAATATGTGCTGCAATACCAATATTTCTTGTGTATTTTAAATCTCTAGCCATCTAAATTAAAATCTGAAGTGAGAGAATGCTTTATTAGCTTCTGCCATTTTATGAACATCTACTCTTTTCTTAACAGCAGCTCCTTCTTCTTTAGCAGCAGCTAATACTTCTGCAGCTAAACGTTGTGCCATTGTTTTTTCGTTTCTCTTACGTGTGTGTAAGATTAACCATTTGATTGCTAAAGAAACTTTTCTGTCTGGTCTAATTTGCATTGGTATTTGGAATGTTGCTCCACCAACTCGTTTTGAACGAACTTCTACGTGGGGCATTACATTTGATAATGCTTCTTTCCAAATTTCTAATGCTGATTTTTCTTCTTCACCTTTTCTTTCTTCTACAAGCTCTAACGCGTCGTAAAATACTTTAAAAGCTACTGATTTTTTACCATCCCACATTAAGTTGTTTACAAAACGTGTAACTAATTGATCGTTAAATTTTGGATCTGGTAAAAGAATTCTTTTTTTCGCTCTTCTTTTTCTCATGTCTTTACATTAAAAAAGTTAATAAATTACTTCTTTGGGCGTTTTGCACCATACTTTGATCTACGTTGAGTTCTTCCCTCAACTCCCGCTGTATCTAAAGCTCCACGTACTACGTGATACTTTACTCCTGGCAAATCTTTTACCCTTCCTCCTCTAACTAATACTATCGAATGCTCTTGCAAATTATGTCCTTCTCCAGGAATGTATGCGTTTATCTCATTACCGTTAGTCAATCTTACTCTCGCTACTTTACGCATCGCAGAGTTAGGTTTCTTAGGTGTAGTCGTATAAACACGTGTACATACTCCTCTTCGTTGAGGACATGATTTCAAAGCAGCCGATTTACTCTTCTTAGTTATTTTGGTTCTTCCTTTACGTACTAATTGTTGTATCGTTGGCATACTAAAATGTTAATAATTACGTTTTTATTTATAATTGTCTCTTTTTAAGAGTTTGCAAATGTACAATTAATTTCCATTTATTCAAATGTCCGTAGGTTATTTTTTAAAACATTAAATTATTATTGATTTTTATAAATTTCAACTTACATTTAAAAGCTATAGATCTCTTGATTTTGAATAAAAAAATTACACCTTATATATATATACTTTTTTTTAGCTTTTTCTCCAGTACGTTTTACGGTCAGGAAAACAATTATTTTAGCCTAGAAATAAAGAGCAAAAATAGTCTTGAAAATAGTGTCATTAAAAGTATCAATTACAGCAATAAATTTAACAAGATTAAAAACCTAAACAACACAAAAGATAGCGTTCTTGCTATTTTAAAAGAAAAGGGATATTACACGGTATTAATTGATAGTATGTATCAGCAAAAAAAGAAGTACACCTATTATTTAAAGTTAGGGGTTAAAATAAAAACCGCTACTATAAAAGTAAGTTCTGAAGATGAAAAAATTCTTCGAGCATTAAACTTAAATCTTAAAAACAAGTATTTAGTCCTTGAAAACGAAAAGTTAAAACCTTTTTTAAATTCTATCAGCAATTATCTAATTGAAAATGGTCAACTATTTTCTAAAGTTAGATTGATTAATTCTAAAATCAAAAATCAATCTCTTTTTACAGAACTTCAAATTAGTCGCTCTAAAAAAAGAAGTATCAACAAAACAATAGTAAATGGATATACTGATTTTCCTACATCATTTATAAAACAGTATTTAAACTTAAACGACAAGAGCGTACTTAATGAAAATAAAATTGAAGAAATTTCTAAAAAAATCAATCAATTAAATTTTGTTTCAGAAATTAAAAAACCAGAAATCTTGTTTAGCAAAGATTCAACAATTCTCTATCTCTATTTAAAAAAGAAAAAGTCAAGTAGTTTTGATGGATTGATTAATTTTTCAACAGAAAACAAAAAATTGAATTTTAGAGGGTATTTAGATTTGAATTTAGTTAACATTTTTAATAAAGGTGAAGAAATAAAAATCAATTGGAAAAACAATAGCAACAACAAACAAGATCTTACCCTACAAACTAAAATTCCTTATATTTTTAATAGTAAAATAAGTTCTGAGGTTTCTTTTAACTTCTTTAGAAATGATTCTACTTACATAAACACTCAAGCGAGCATGTCTCTACATTACCCTATAACCAACAACATAAACATCAGCTTTATTGCAAAAAATGAAGCTTCCAAAATCAGCAATAGTTTAACTGATTTTGAAAATTACCAAAAGCTCGGTTTAGGTTTAGGAATCGCATACACCTCTTTTAATAGTCATAAATTCGACTTTGAAATGGAACTATTACATAAAACAAGGAAAACGGAGGAGACAACATCTCTTTACCAGTTAAACATAAACACATCATCCATCTTTTCCTTTTCTAAAAAAATAAACTTTCTACTAAAAAACGCATTAAAGCTAACTAGCAATCAAACTACGCTAAAAAATGAGCTATTTAGATCGGGAGGAACAAATAGCATTAGGGGTTTTCAAGAAAATTCCATACTATCAAATTCTTACACCTATGTTAATAGTGAATTCAGATTAAACACAAAAACCGACTCCTATATTTATAGCATACATGATATAGGCATATTTAATATAGAGAGTCAGAACAAAATCTTAAAATCAATAGGGTTCGGATATCAATTTACAAAAGGCAATAGTAAAATTGATATCAACGGCACATTCAATAACCTATTTGGTAACAACTATTTAGAAACCTCAATAATTAGCATCAAAATAGTAACGCTTTTTTAACTACAATAGGTATTATATTAACCACAATAGGTATAAATTTAACCACAATAGGTGTAAATTAAATAATACCTCTCTTTTTGTTGTATATTTATAACTAATTAATTCAAAATAATTACACAAATGAAAACAAAGTTTAATCGAATTTTAACGCTATTACTAGCGTTGGTAGTGCAAATTTCTTTTGCACAGGAAAAAATTGTTTCGGGTACCGTTTCTGACAATTCAGGAGCTCTACCAGGAGTTAGTATCCTTATTAAAGGAACAACTACAGGTACTGAAACGGATTTTAACGGTAAATATTCCCTTAAAGCTAAAACAGGAGATGTTCTTAGTTTTAGTTATTTAGGATACAAAACAGTTGAAAAAACTATTGGGTCTTCAAGTACCATAAATGTTACTATGGAAGAAGATGCAAATATATTAGATGAAGTGGTTGTTACCGCTTTAGGTATTTCAAAAGAGAAAAAATCTTTAGGGTACTCTACTCAAAAAGTTGATGGAGACGAAGTTTCTAGAGTAAAAGACGCTAACTTCATTAATTCTTTATCTGGTAAAATATCAGGTGTTGAAATTAAGTCGAGTGGAACTATGGGTGGATCTACTAACGTTGTTATTCGTGGAAGTAGCTCTTTAACAGGAAATAACCAAGCGTTATTTGTTGTAGATGGTGTTCCAATGAGCAACAACAACAGTAACTCTGTAAGACAACAAACTGCTAGAGGTGGTTATGACTACGGAAATGCTGCTTCAGATATTAACCCAGATGATATTGAATCAATCAACGTTTTAAAAGGTGGTGCTGCATCTATATTATACGGATCAAGTGCTGCGAATGGTGTTATTATCATTACTACTAAAAAAGGAAAATCAAAAAAAAATCAACTTGGTATTACTATTAACTCAAGTTTTACGTTAGGGTCTATAGACAAAAGTACATATACTGAATACCAAGATAGTTATGGTGCAGGTTACGGAGCTTATTATGGAAGCACAGGGTATTTTGAAGATGTTGACATGAACGGAGACGGAATCTTAGACTTAACTACTCCTACAACAGAAGATGCATCATATGGTGCGGCTTTCGACCCGAACTTAATGGTATACCAATGGGATTCATTTTATCCACAATTACCTGATACTTATTTAAAGGCAAGACCTTGGGTCGCTGCTAAAAACAACCCATTAACGTTCTTTGAAACAGCTGAGACTGCTATTAATAGCCTTTCTTTTGAAGGCTCTACAGACAAAGGAACGTATAGGTTCGCTTATACTAATTTTGATCAAAAAGGTATTTTACCTAACAGTTCTATCAAAAAAGATATCATCGATTTTGGTGCTTCTTATAATTTAAATGACAAACTTAGTGTTAATTCTAAAGTTACGTACTCTAAAATAAAAGGTAAAGGTCGTTATGGAACTGGTTATAGTGGTTTAAACCCTAATCAATCATTTAAGCAATGGTATCAAACAAACGTTGATATTCAAGATCAAAAAAAGGCTTATTTTTTAACAAAACAAAACATTACTTGGAACCCAAATTCTCCTTCTGATTTAACTCCTATATTTTTTAACAACCCATATTGGGTACGTTACGAAAATTACCAAAACGATGAAAGAAATCGTGTTAATGGACACATCACTTTATCTTATGAAGCTACTGATTGGTTAAGCATAATGGCTAGAGCTACAGTTGACACTTACAGCGAAATTCAGGAAGAAAGAATTGCTGTTGGTAGTGTTGAGGTACCTCAATATAGCAAAGGACTTAATAGTTTTAACAATAACAACTATGACCTTTATTTAAATTTTGACAAAAACTTCTTAGAAGACAAGTTAAATGTAAGAGGTACTTTAGGAACAAATGTTGTTAGAACTACTGTAAGTAATTTATTTGCTCAAACAACTGGTGGACTTGTAGTTCCTGGATTATATGCATTAAGCAATAGTAAAGAACTTTCATCTGCACCAGGTGAATATGAAGCTACTTGGGGAAGAAATTCAATCTTTGGAAACGTAAGTTTAGGGTATGACAATTTTCTATACTTAGAAGGTTCTTATAGATCTGAGAAAGCTTCAACGTTACCAAAAGACAACAATACGTTTGATTACTTATCAGTTTCTTCAAGTTTTATTTTTTCTAAATTTATTAAATCTAATCTTATTTCATTTGGTAAATTAAGAGCTGGATATGCTGAAACAGGAAATGCTGCAGATGCACTTAGAATTTACGACACGTATTCTGCTGTTGGTAATATGGGTGGAAATCCACTATACTCTTTACCTTCATCAAAAAATAATGCAAATTTAAAAGATGAGTCTACAAAAGAAATGGAAGTAGGTTTAGAAATGAGATTTGCTAATAACAGGTTAGGTTTTGACTTTTCAGCATATGACAAAAAATCAATTGATCAAATTATGTCAGTGTCAGTTTCAACGGCTACTGGATACAACTCTAAATGGGTTAATGCAGGAGAAGTTTCAAATAAAGGTGTTGAATTAAGTTTATATGCAGAACCAATCAAAACAACTGATTTTAATTGGAAAGTAAATGTAAACTGGAGTAAAAATGCCAATAAAGTTGTGTCTTTATATGGTGATGTAACTCAATTACAATTGGCTACTGTACAAGGTGGAGCTTCTATTAATGCTACAATTGGTCAACCATATGGTTCTATTGTAGGTTCTAACTATGTTTATGATAGCAATGGTAATAAAACGATTGGTGCTAATGGTTACTATTTAATAACTCCTAATAAAGAAGTACTTGGAAATGTAAACCCAGATTGGATCGGTGGTATCAACAATTCATTTAGATACAAAAACTTCAACTTTAGCTTCTTAATTGATGTAAAAAAAGGTGGTAGTGTATTCTCTCTTGATACTTGGTATGGTTATGCAACTGGTGTTTATGCTAATACTGTTTTCACGAATGATCTTGGTAACCCGGTAAGAAACACCTTAGCTAATGGCGGTGGTGTTATTTTAGAAGGTGTTTTAGCTAATGGATCTGCAAATACAAAAAGAGTTAGAGCAGATAACTATGCAAACCCATGGGGATATAAACACAGTGTACATGCGGCGCATACTTATGATGCAGGATATGTAAAACTTAGAGAAGTTGCTCTTTCTTACGATTTCGACACTGAAAATCTTAAGAAATTAAAAATAAATAAACTAACATTAACTGCAATAGGTAAAAACCTATGGATTATTAACAAAAATACTCCTTTTGCAGATCCTGAAGCTGGTTTAAGTTCTGGTAATATTCAAGGAAATCAATCTGGTGCATACCCTTCTGTAAAAGAATTCGGGTTAAACCTTAACGTTCAATTTTAAAATAATTTAATTATGAAAAAATTTATAATAATAGCTTTTATTTTAATAGGTGCTATTTCATGTACTAATGATTTTAGTGCTTGGAATGTAGACCCTAAGCAAGCAACCGAAATACCTGCAAGTACGCTTTTCAGTAATGCGGAGATAACCTTAGTAAGAACGGTGAAGGGCAATGGCTTCTTTAGCAATCTGGCTCAGTACTGGACAGCAACAACCTATCCAGAGGTATCAAATTATGATGTAAGAGCAGGTGGTGACGCTACTGGTAGCTTTTGGAATAGTCTGTTCATTGGCGTTTTAATTGATTTGAAAGAATCAACTAAAATTTTAACTGCTGAAACAGCAACTCTAGCTCCTGCGCTTTTATTAAAAAATAAAAACCAATTAGCGGTAGTATCTATACTTGAAGTATATACCTACCATGTTTTAGTTGATGTTTTTGGTGATGTACCATTTACAGAGGCTTTAGATATTGAGAATCCTTCACCTAAGTATGATAATGATACAGATATATATGTTGCATTATTCACTAAACTTGATGGTGCAATTGCTAATTTAAATGAAACTGCTGGTTCTTTTGGTGGTGCAGATTTCATTTACAACGGAGATGTTTCTTCTTGGAAAAAGTTTGCTAATTCATTAAAATTAAGAATGGCATTAAGAGTTAAAGATGCTGCAAAAATTTCTTCTGCTATTGCAGGAGGTGTATTCACTTCTAATAGTGATAATGCTGCATTCAAGTTCTTATCTTCTGCTCCATATACAAATCCATTATGGGAGAATTTAGTTCAAAGTGGTCGTAAAGATGTATTAGTTTCTGACACATTTGTAAATATTATTAGCCCACTAAATGACCCAAGAGCGCCAGTTTACATGGCTGACAATAAAGTACCATATGTTGGAGGTCCTTACGGTGCCAATAACTCTTATAAAGAATTTACACATTTAGGAGCTATTTTCCACGAACCAGATTACGAAGGAGTTATTATGGATTATGCTGAAGTTCAGTTTTTATTAGCAGAAGCTGCTGCAAGAGGTCTTGGTGGGGTTACTGGAGCTGCAACTCACTATAATGAAGCAATAACTGCTTCAATTAACTATTGGATACCTGGAGCGGATGTAACTACTTATCTAACACAAGCTACTGTTGCTTATGATCCAACAAACTGGCAAGAATCAATTGGAATGCAAAAGTATATTGCTTTATATTCTCATGGTTTTGAAGGATGGTCATCATGGAGAGTATTTGGATACCCAGTATTAACTGCTCCAACTAGTGCTCATGCAACTGCTGAAGGTTTAGTACCTGTAAGATTTATTTATCCTGCTGATGAACTTCAACGTAACGGAACAAACTACGAAGCAGCAAGTACTGCTATTGGTGGAGACAAATTTAAAACTAAAGTTTTCTGGGATCAATAATTAATTGATACTATATTATTTAAAAGGCCATCAAATTTGATGGCCTTTTTTTTATATACAAGTGTCCCGTCCTAAAATAAGTTGACACAACAAGGACTTATTATGAAAATCAGAGAGAACAAAGGAGCAAAGCGTACCCAATGCGATTATAATTTAGGCTTTAAATTAGCTGTTGTATCCGAAGTAGAAAAAGGCAATTATAC
>JBDNGO010000051.1:0-7082 GCA_041689245.1 Flavobacteriaceae bacterium
ACAAGAAATTGTAGCAAAAACAGAAACGGCAAAATTTGAATCCTTAAAAAATCAGATTGATCCACACTTTTTATTTAATAGCCTAAATGTATTAACATCATTAATTGGAGAAAACCCAAAACAAGCAGAACGTTTTACAACTAAATTGTCTAAAGTATATCGGTACGTTTTAGAACAACGAAACAAAGAGTTAATTCCGCTCTCAGAAGAATTGCAGTTTGCAAGAGCATACATGGAATTATTACAAATGCGATTTGAAGATGCCATACAATTCGATATTCCGTCAGAAATTAGCAATGAAGAATTAAAAATAGTGCCTTTATCATTGCAGTTGTTATTAGAAAATGCGGTAAAACACAATGTAGTTTCATCAAGCAAACCGTTAAAACTTAGAATTTTTGAAGAAGATGGAGCTTTAATTATAGAAAATAACGTGAATCATAAAGAGGCAATTGGTAAAAGCACAAAAATAGGATTAAGAAATATAACAGATAGGTATCATTTACTGACAAAGAGAAATGTAGAAATCACTAATGATGGTATAGTTTTTAGAGTAAGCTTACCATTATTAACAAAAAACAACAATATTATGTACACAGAAGAAATAAAAAACACAAGCTATGTAAGAGCTGTAGAAAAGGTAGAAAAACTAAAGGAATTTTATCAAAATTTAGCTTCTTACTGTATCGTTATTCCATTTTTAGTATTTATTAACTTATATACGTCACCACAATTTCACTGGTTTTGGTTTCCAATGTTTGGTTGGGGAATTGGAGTGTTATTCCACGGATTAGACGTGTATAATTACAATCCGTTTTTAGGAAGAAATTGGGAAAGCAAAAAGATCAAAGAGCTAATGGAAGAAAACGATGAAAAATCAAATTGGGAATAATTAAACAGCAAAAATCAAGAAATCATGGACTCAAATTTTAATAAAGAACAACAATATTTAAGAGCTAAGAAGCAAGTAGATAAATTAAAAGGTTTTTATGCAAACGCATTAAGTTACTGTATTGTAATTCCGTTTTTAATATTTATAAATTTACGGTTTGTGCCAGAGTTTTACTGGTTTTGGTTTCCGATGTTCGGTTGGGGAATGGGATTAACTTTCCACGCAATGGATACATATAATTACAATCCGTTTTTAGGAAGAAACTGGGAAGAGAAAAAGATTAAAGAAATGATGGATGAGGAAGAGAAATACAAACGTTATAAATAATTAGATCATGAGAGATGAAGAAAATATTGAAGGCATTAAATACCTTAGAGTAAAAAAAAGAATGGAGAAAATAAAAGAGGTTTATATTCATGTAGCAGTATTTGTTTTGAGCATGCCAATTATAATCATAACCAATATCATGTTTGTACCTGGGTTTCATTATTTCTGGTTTGCATTATTCGGCTGGCTAATTGGAGTGTCATTACACTGGTTGGTAGTTATGGGATTAAGTAAAGATTGGGAACAACGTACAATAAACCAATTAATGAAAGAAGAGAATAGAAAAAACATTTAAGAATACTAATTCTAAGAAATCATGAGAAACGAAGAAAATATTGAAGGTATTAAATACCTTAGAGCAAAAAAGAGAGTAGAAAAAATAAAAGGATTTTACGTTCATTTGATGGTATACTTTATTGTCAATACATTTTTAAGTGGAATTATAATTTTTGGTTTAATGCAGGATGATGATGGCGATTCTTTAGGCGAAGTAATTCAGAATTTCGGAGTATATTCAATTTGGGTATCTTGGGGAATTGGAATCTTTTTTCACTGGTTAGGAGTATTTGGATTTAATGTTATAGGAAAAAACTGGGAAGAACGAAAATTGAAAGAAATTCTAGATAAAGAAGAACGTAATTCTAAATTATAAGAAATTATGGAAACTACAGAAGTAAATAAAAAATATTTAAAAGCTAAAAAGAGAGTAGAAGAGTTAAAAGGATTTTACATTCACTTAGGTTTTTATATTACTGTCAATCTTTTTATAAGTAGTGCTCAAGTTGTAGATGGAATTACAGAAGATAAATCAGTTGCTGAAATATTTTCTGATTTCGGTATGTATGCAGTTTGGCTTATTTGGGGAATTGGAGTGTTTTTTCATTGGTTAGCAGTTTTCGAATCTAAAGTTATTGGAAAAAATTGGGAAGAAAGAAAACTAAAAGAAATTTTAGATAAAAATAAAAGAAATCATGGAAACTAAAAACAGGAGTGATAAATACATAAAAGCTAAAAAGAGAGTAGAAGAGTTAAAGGGTTTTTACAAACACTTTGCTGTATATGTAATAATTAATGGATTTTTTATTGGTAGAAGAATTTATGTTGATATTTCTTACGGAGATTCTGTATTTGAAGCATTTACAGAGTTGAGTAATTATCGTTTGTTCTTTTGGTGGGGAGTTGGATTGGCGATTCATGGGGTAAGTACTTATAGATATAAGTTTTTTGGTAAAAACTGGGAAGAACGTAAAATAAAAGAAGAAATGGATAAACAAAATAACCTTTAGTAAACCATGAATGTAATAATTATTGAAGACGAAAAACCAGCAGCAAGAAGATTAAGTAGAATGCTAGAAGAGTTAGACATTAAAGCTAGCAAAATGTTGCATTCTGTAGAAGAATCAATCGAATGGTTTAAGAACAACGAGCATCCAGATTTAATTTTTTTAGATATTCAATTATCCGACGGTTTGTCCTTTGAAATCTTTGAACACGTAACGATTACTAGTGCAATTATTTTTACCACTGCGTATGATGAATATGCGTTAAAAGCGTTTAAGTTAAATAGCATCGATTATTTATTAAAACCAATTGATGAAGATGAATTAAAAGTAGCAGTAGAAAAATATAAAACTCAACATATACAACAAACAGACGTTCAATTAAACTTTGAAGATATTAAAAAGCTGTTAGTAAACCCAATTGATAGAAAATATAGAAAGCGATTTACAATAAAAGTTGGTCAACATTTAAAAATTGTTTCAACAGAAGATGTTGAGTGTTTTTTTAGCGAAAATAAAGCAACCTATTTACATACAAATACCAATAGGAGTTATTTGTTAGACGGCGCTTTAGAATTAGTGCAAACCGAATTAGATCCAGAAAAATTCTTTCGAGTAAACAGAACATTTATCGTTCAAATATCAGCTATAAAAGATATTATTGCCTATACAAATAGCCGATTAAAAATCATATTGAATTCATATAACGAAACAGAAATTATTGTGAGTAGAGAACGTGTAAAAGAATTTAAAGAGTTTATCCAATAACTCTCATATTAAACATAGGGTAAACAGCACAATTTTCTTAATATTTTAATACAATACAATCTTTTAACTTTCAATTGTTTAATTACAAATATTTTGTACATTTGCACTCCTTTTTGCGAGAACAGATTTGTAAAAGGTGTTAAAAAAAACAATTTATAATAATAACTCTTAGAGTTTTAATCGTTAAAAATCTGAAAAACAATAAGATACAAAGTAAATTCAGAATGTCTGAAGAAACAAAAAACACGGAAGAGCAAGTTGTTGTTACTGAAGTACAAGAAACAGCTACTGAAGCTGTTGCAGAAACAGTTGTAGAGACTGTAAATCCACAAGAATTTTTAGCAAACTTTGATTGGTATAAATACGAAGAAGGTATTGAAGCAGTTGATGAAGCAAAATTAAAAGAATTTGAAACAGCGTTAGAAGGAACAGTAGGTTTCGTAAACGAACGTGATGTTATTGAAGGAACCGTAGTAAGATTAACAGATAGAGATGCTATTATAGACATCAACTCTAAATCTGAAGGAGTTATTTCTTTAAACGAATTCCGTTACAATTCTAGCTTAGCTGTTGGAGACATAGTAGAAGTTTTAGTTGATAAAAGAGAAGATAGCTCAGGTCAACTAGTTTTATCTCACAAAAAAGCAAGAGTAATTAAAGCTTGGGATAGAGTTAACAACGCACATGAAACAGGAGAAATTGTTAATGGTTTTGTAAAATGTAGAACTAGAGGAGGAATGATTGTTGATGTATTCGGAATTGAAGCATTCTTACCAGGTTCTCAAATTGATGTGAAGCCAATTAGAGATTACGATCAATATGTAGAAAAAACAATGGAATTTAAAGTTGTAAAAATCAACCACGAATTTAAAAACGTTGTAGTTTCTCATAAAGCATTAATAGAAGCTGATTTAGAAATTCAGAAAAAAGAAATCATCGGTCAATTAGAAAAAGGACAAGTACTAGAAGGTGTTGTTAAAAACATTACTTCTTATGGTGTATTTGTTGATTTAGGTGGCGTAGATGGATTAGTTCATATTACAGATTTATCTTGGTCTAGAATCAATCATCCAAATGAGGTGGTAGAATTAGATCAAAAATTAAACGTTGTAATCTTAGACTTTGATGATAATAAATCTAGAATTCAATTAGGATTAAAACAATTATCTGCGCATCCTTGGGAAGCGTTAAATACTGATTTAAAAATTGGTGATAAAATAACAGGAAAAGTTGTTGTTTTAGCTGATTACGGTGCGTTTATAGAAGTATCTGAAGGAGTTGAAGGATTAATTCACGTTTCTGAAATGTCTTGGTCTACACACTTACGTTCTGCACAAGATTTCGTAAAAATTGGTGACGAAGTAGAAGCGCAAATTTTAACCTTAGATAGAGAAGACCGTAAAATGTCTTTAGGTATTAAACAATTACATCCAGATCCTTGGACAGATATTACTAAAAGATATTCTGTTGGTTCTACTCATACTGGTACAGTAAGAAACTATACTAATTTTGGTGTGTTTGTTGAGCTAGAAGAAGGTATTGACGGATTGGTTTATATTTCTGATTTATCTTGGACTAAAAAAATTAAGCATCCATCAGATTTTACATCTGTAGGGGATAAATTAGAAGTTCAAGTTTTAGAATTAGATGTTGAAGGTCGTAAGTTAAACTTAGGACACAAACAAACTCAAGACAATCCTTGGGATGAACATGAAGCAACTTATGCTATAGATTCTTTACATGAAGGAACAGTTTCTGAAAAGAATGATAAAGGAGCTACAGTAGCATTTGCTGATGGAGTAGAAGGTTTTGCACCAAGTCGTTATTTAGATAAAGAAGATGGTGGAAAATTAGAAAAAGGAGATACTGTACAATTCAAAGTATTAGAATTTTCTAAAGAATATAGAAGAGTTGTAGTTTCTCATACGTCTATTTTTAAAGAAGAAGAGAAGAAAAATGTAAAAGCAGCTTCTAAAAAAGTAGCTGAAGCAGAAAAAACTACGCTTGGAGATATTAGTGATTTAGCTGATTTAAAAAAGAAAATGGAAGGTAAATAAAACAACCTTTTTATTCATATTTAAAACGCCGTTGACTGGTGCTGAATTTATTTCAGTATCTCAACGGCATTTTTTTATAGGTGTAAATCTTGTTTTTTAATTTTTGTGATGTAAAACTCGGTTTTTTCGTTTTTTTTTTCTTAGATTTATCATGTTTTAGAAGGTGCTTTGATGTAGCTACTCAATGTGTTTTTTAAAATATTATGAAAAAGAAAAAGAATGCTTATAAAAATTGCGCACATTCCTTTTTTTTAAATTTTATGAATCCTGTTATAAGTGAAAAATTTCATTTATAATTAAATATTAATTTAAAAAACAATAAAATGAAAAATTTTAGAAAATCTTACCTATCAGTATTTATGGCTTTTGTATTTTTGTTTGTATCTTGTAATCAGTATGATACAGATGTTAAATATGATACAGTTACTGAAGTAAAAACGAATAAATTTGATTATGCTTTGTATAATGAAAATAAGAACAATCCAATTTTAGATGAAATTTCTAAAGAGATAAAAAAGAGAGCAAGTCAATTAAATAAATCAATGACTAAAATTCAAAAAAAATAGAGAAATATTGAATATTGTAAACTCAAAAGTGGATAATAAACTTAATTTACCAGATGCTGCATTAGAATTAGCAGAACTTAGTTCTAAAGAGATCTTAAGCTTATCACTTAAAAACAAATGGATGACATTAGAAGATGTTACTTTAACAAAATCTTTCTTGTCAGATTTTAAAAATAATGGAATTGATTTAGCAATATTAAATTTTGAAAAAAGAGTGCTAGAAATGAACTTAAGTAAAGAAGAGTTTAGTAAAAAAAACCTATTCATTAACACGGTAATGGTTATGAAATATAAAAACCCTAATGCTTTTTATAAAGATTTTGAAACTAATAAAAACCTTTTATCAAAATCTTCAGCAGAAGATGAAGGAATTTTAGGTTGTGTTTTAGCGTCTATAGTTTTAGTTGGAGCAACAATTGCTTTAGGTAGTTGTGTTACCCTATTTTTATGCGGACTCGCTCTATTTTCTTGGGGTTATTCATTTAATAATTGGATGAATAAGTGTGTGGGACAACACTCTGTAATGTAAAAAAAATATTATGATAAAAATTTCAAAAAAAGCAGCATTTATTTTCATGATAATCATGTGCATGATCTTTGTAATTTCATTTAGGGAAATCAATTGGGATAATATAAAAGAAGGTAAGGCAATATTTAAAGAGATTAGCTCCTCAATAGCTCCATTTATTCTAACAATTATTTTCTTTATCTTTTATATGAAAAGAATTAAAGAAGAAAAAGGTAAATAAACCTAATTTTTAATTCATATTTAAAACGCCGTTGACTGGTGCTGAATTTATTTCAGTATCTCAACGGCATTTTTTTGTTAAATTAGCACTTCAATTTTAAATTTACCACTATGACTAAATTCATTAAATCACTATTGTTAACAGCACTTTTGTTTGTTGCAATTTCTTGTGCAAATACGCCTAACTCTTTAGACACTTTAAAAGTTACTATAGAAAATCAAATTTCGAAAATTGATGGAGATATTGCTGTTGCATTTTTAGACTTATCTGATGATAATAATCAGATATTAATACATGTTGATGAGCAATTTCATGCAGCAAGCACCATGAAGGTTCCTGTGATGATAGAATTGTACAAACAACAATCTGAAGGGAAACTAAATTTAAACGATTCTATACTGCTTAAAAACGAATTTAAAAGTATTGTTGATGGAAGCATTTAT
>JBDNGO010000052.1:0-12250 GCA_041689245.1 Flavobacteriaceae bacterium
AAAAGATAGACGTTGGAAAATTGAGCACGCTCAAATTATTTCTCCAGAAGATTTTGAACTATTCGATAATATTGTTCCTTCTATTCAACCAACACATGCAACTTCTGATATGTATTGGGCAGAAACTAGAATTGGAAAAGAACGTATGAAAGGTGCGTATGCTTTTAAAGATTTATTAAACAAATACGGAAGCGTAGCTTTAGGAACTGATTTTCCGGTGGAAAGAGTAAGTCCTTTTTTAACTTTTTCTTCTGCGGTAACACGTCAAGATACTGAGGGTTATCCAAAAGACGGATTTCAAATGGAAAACGCATTAACTAGAGAAGAAACTTTACGCGGAATGACAATTTGGGCAGCACATTCTAATTTTGAAGAAAACGAAAAAGGAAGTATTGAAGTTGGTAAATTTGCTGATTTCGTGATTCTTAACCAAAATATTATGGAAGTTGAAGGAAATAAAATACACAAAACGAAAGTAGTTTCTACTTATGTTAATGGTGAGAAGGTTTATTAAATGGATTTTGAATACTTAATTATTTGGCTTTGTTTTTATAATAAGTGGTATAGCATTAATTATTGGTTATGAAAAGATAAAACAAAAAAATCGATCCAGTGGTTTAACTTTTAAATTGAGAGTTGGTGGTATTGGATTTGTTATAATAGGAGTTTATTTAATTATAACTGAATTAATAAAAATATAATACCATTATTTATAGATATAGAAAAAGCGAACCAAATGGTTCGCTTTTTTTTACTTATTTTCATTTTGTCTTGATACAAAACGAAACAAAAAATCAATTCAATCCTTATGAAATTCTTACAGATCGTTCTCTTTCGGAATTTCATGCTTAGTTCTTCGAACTGCAATTCCATTACTTTGTTCACTATTTCTAGGTTTGAAGCACAAACCGACATAGTTTCTGCAATCGAGTGTCAAACTTTTGAAAGTTTCGTCAAAAAAGAAATACTTTTTTTATTTCTTTTAGAAACTGAAAAATAATTTGACCGATGAAGATACAAGTCTAGATTTTTGATTCTTTTCATTAATGGAAAAGAATAATTTTGTAAATAAAAAAAGGCAAACCAAATTGGTTTGCCTTTTTTTCAATATAAGTTTTTCTCTATTTATGAGAACCATCACAAAATGGTTGATTACCCGTTGCTTTACAAGCGCACAAATATTTTGTTTCTGTATTCTCCGCAGTAAACACATTTGGTCTCATTCCTGTTCCTTTATGTTTTCCATCACATAATGGTTGGTTTTCAGACAAGCCACAAGAACACCAAACGTAATTTCTTCCTGCCTCCAACTCTACTGCTACTGGTCCGTTTCCAGCTCTTTTTGGTAATTTCATATTTTTATTTTGAGTTTTAATATAATTAATTTTGAAAGACTTTATGATTGAAAATAATTATTCTTTTATTTTTTGCACAAACTTTGAAATTGATTCCACTCCATTTTCATCTAAATTCCTAATAAAAGCCGAACCAATAATTGCTCCATTTGCATACTTACAAGCTGTTTTAAAAGTTTCGTTGTCAGAAATACCAAAACCTATAATTAAATTACTTCTTAAATTCATTGCTTTGATACGCTCAAAATAATCTATTTGTTGATTAGAAATTTCTCCTTTTGCTCCCGTGATTGAAGAAGAAGCAACTACATATATAAAAGCATCTGTTAATGTGTCAATTTTTCGGATGCGTTCTTCAGATGTATGCGGCGTAATTAAAAACACATTGGTCAAGCCATATTTTTTAAATAACTCTTGATAATGATTTTCATATTCAATCATTGGTAAATCTGGTAAAATAACCGTTTCTATTCCGCAATCTACACAAGCTTTGCAGAATTTATCTTCACCATATTTTAGTACTTGATTTAAATACCCCATTAAAACCAACGGAGTTGTATTGGTTTCTTTAATAGATTTTAATTGCTCAAAAACAATGTCTAAATTCATTCCGTTTTGCAAGGCAACTTGACTACTTTCTTGTATTGTTGGGCCATCTGCTAACGGATCAGAATATGGCAAACCTACTTCTATAAAATCGACATGATTATTACTTAATTCTGAAATAATTTTTGTGGTATCCGTTAATTTTGGATAACCAGCTGTAAAGAAAATCGATAATAAATTTTCTTTTTCTTGAAATATTTGATTTAATTTTTTCATTTTCATATCTATGTCAGTTCGAGCGCAGTCGAGAACTATTTATTTTGAATTGTCATTCACGAAAAATCGAAAATGAAAGTTTTTATTTATAAGATTCCTGCGTTCGCAGGTAAAACAACTAATCTTCTAAATGATTGATATATATTTCTAAATCTTTATCACCTCTTCCCGATAAATTAATGACCACAACTTGATCTTTTTTTAGCTTCATTTTAGGCAAAACCGCTAATGCATGTGCACTTTCTAATGCAGGAATAATTCCTTCAATCTTGGTTAATTCATATGCTGCATCTAATGCTTCTTTATCTGTAGCATTCATAAATTTAGCACGTTTTGTTTCGTGTAAATACGCATGCAAGGGTCCAACTCCAGGATAATCCAATCCCGCAGAAATAGAATATGGTTCAGTAATTTGCCCATATTGATCTTGCATTAGAATAGTTTTACTTCCGTGAATTACACCAACTTCTCCTAATTGAGAAGTCGCAGCACTTTCTCCAGAATCTACTCCTAAACCAGCAGCTTCTACAGCAATTAATTCAACTTCTTCATCATCTAAATAATGATAAAAAGCTCCAGCAGCGTTAGATCCACCACCAACACATGCAATAATGATATCAGGATTTTCATTACCTGTTTGCTCTTTTAATTGCACTTTCATTTCCTCAGAAATCACCGCTTGTAAACGTGCAACCATATCTGGATATGGGTGTGGGCCAACAACAGACCCAATTAAATAATAAGTTTCTGGATTTTGAATCCAATATCTTATGGCTTCATTCGTTGCGTCTTTTAGTGTTTTACTTCCACTTGTAGCAGGAACAACTTTTGCTCCTAACATTTTCATTCGTGATACATTTGGCGCCTGACGTTTGATGTCTTTTTCGCCCATAAAAACAACACATTCTAAATTCATTAATGCACAAACTGTTGCTGTTGCAACACCATGTTGTCCTGCACCAGTTTCTGCAATAATTTTTGTTTTTCCTAAATGTTTGGCAACTAAAATTTGTCCGATGGTATTATTAATTTTATGTGCTCCTGTATGATTTAAATCTTCGCGTTTTAAATAAATAGTTGCGCCGTATTTTTCAGACAATCGTTTTGCTAAATACAACGGACTTGGACGACCAACATAATGTTGTAACAAGTCTTTATATTCTTTTTGAAACGCATCAGAATAAATGATATCTAAATAATTATCTTCTAATTCTTTTACATTTGGATATAATAATTCTGGAATAAATGCTCCCCCGAATTGTCCGTAATACCCTTCTTTAGTTGGTTGAAATTTTGATTTCATATTTTATAATATTCTGTCATTGCTAGGAACGAAGCAATCTCTTAATTAATAAGTAGATTACTTCACTACGTTCGTAATGACGCTTTCTTTAAAATTTTTTAACTCTTTTATTTTTTTAACTCCGGGTTCGCTTTCAAATTTACTGTTTACATCTAAAGCATAACAATAATTAGATTCCTGCCTACGCAGGAATGACAGAACGTTGTCAGTATTTTCTAGCCCTACTCCGCCACTTAAAAAAAACGGTTTTGAAAAAGGATACTCTTTAAGTACTTTCCAATCGAATGTAATTCCATTTCCGCCTCGTTCTTTTCCTTTTGTATCAAATAAGAAGAAATCGACAACATCTACATACGGTTTTAAAACATCAAAATTGAATTCGTTTTTAATTCCGAATACTTTGATGACTTCTACCGAACTGTTACCTCCAGCATTTAGACTTCGTTTAATACAAGCTCCATCGAGAGTTTGTATCAGTTTCTTTTGATGATGTTTCTCACTTTGTTCGAAACGACATTTTAACTCTTTAATATACTCTACTGTTTCATCGCCATGTAATTGGACGGCTTGCAAATCAAATTGTTTGATTTTTGAAACAATTTCATCAACAGTTGCATTGACAAAAACTCCTGTTTTTTTAATCGATTTTGGAAGTTTTGGAATAATTCCATCAAAATTACGTTTCGATTTTTCATAGAAAATAAAACCCAAATAATCAGGTTGCAATGCCGCAACTTGTTGGATGTTTTCTAGATATTTCATTCCGCAAACTTTTAACTTCATCTTATGTGTCATTCCTGCAAAGGCAAGAATTAATTTTTAATTATTTATTCTCTTTATGAGATTCCTGTCTTCGCAGGAATAACAATAAAACTATCTTATCTGACTAATAAATTCTTGACATGCTAATCCCGGATTTTCTGCTTTCATGAAATTTTCTCCAATTAAAAATCCTTGAAAACCATATTCTTTTAATCCTGTAATAATTCTTGGATCTGAAATTCCGCTTTCTGAAACTTTAACACAACTCTCAGGAATTTGATTTGCCAACGCAACAGAATGTTCTAAATCAACTTCAAAAGTTTTTAAGTTTCTATTGTTGATTCCAATGATTTTATTGTCTAAATCGTTGATTTTATCTAAATCTTCTTGATTATGAACTTCATATAAAACATCCAACCCTAAATCTGTAGCCAATTGGCCATAGTTCTTCAATTCTTGTTTCGTTAAACAAGCAGCGATTAATAAAACAACATCTGCTCCAATTGCTTTCGCTTCTACAATTTGAAATCCGTCAACAATAAAATCTTTTCTTAAAATTGGTTTTTGCTGATTAATTACTCTTGCTTCCATCAAATCTGCCATGGTTCCTCCAAAAAATGAAGTGTCTGTTAGGATAGATTGTGCGGCAACATTTGCCTCTAAATACCCATTAGTCACCTCAGCAATTGTAGCTTTATTATTGATAATTCCTTTAGATGGCGATTGACGTTTAAACTCAGCAATAATTCCTGTAGAACCAACTTCTAATAAAGATTTTTTTAGTGAAATTGGTTGTCTTTTAAAATTTGGACTTTCTACCAATTTCTTTATAGGAACTTCTGCTTTTATTTTTGCAACTTCCTTTTTTTTAAATGCTATTATTTTATCTAGTATTGTCATATTTTATTCTTTCTGTCACTTCAAGTGAATTTTACTAATTTTTCAAGACACGTTTTTGCTTTCAATCCGAAAAGCGATTCTTTAGCTTCTTCAAAAGCCGTTTCAAAACTTTTAGTTGAATCAACAATTTTCAAAGCAAAAGCGGTATTAGTTAACACCACATTATTTTGCGCTTCGGTTCCTTTTCCATCAATAATGGTTTTAAATATATTGGCTGCATCAGCTACAGAATTTCCACCAAATATATCTGACTGCTTTAAGTTTTTAAGCCCTAATTCTTCTGGGGTAATTAATTGTTCTCCTTGTTTTGTAAACAATTTAAAAGGTCCAGTTAGCGAGATTTCATCATAACCATCTACTGCATGTACAATTCCGTAATTACTTTCTTCTTCTTGCAAAATATAATTATACAAACGCGCAACTTCTAAATTAAACGTTCCTAACAATTGGTTTTGAGGTGAACTCGGATTTACCAATGGACCTAATATATTAAAAAAAGTTTTTAATGCTAATGCTTTTCTTGTTGGACCAACAGTTTTCATTGCTGGATGAAACTTTGGTGCATGTAAAAAACAAATATTTGCTTCTTCTAATTGCTGTTTCAAAACACGCTCATCATTCGTAAATTTGTATCCAAAACTCTCTAACATATCTGAAGAGCCCGATTGAGAAGAAACAGAATAATTTCCGTGTTTTGCAACTTTCTGTCCTGTTCCTGCAACAATAAAGGAGGTTAATGTTGAAATATTAAACGTGTCTTTTCCGTCTCCACCAGTTCCAACAATATCAATCGTGTTAAAATCTGATAAATCTACTTTAATTGCCAATTCTTTTAATGCTTCTCTAAAACCAGAAAGTTCATCAACCGTAATAGGACGCATCATAAAAACAGTCATAAAAGATGCTAAATGTGCATCGTTATATTTCTCTGCGGCAATATGTATCAAAACCTCTTTTGCTTGAGTTTTTGACAATTTTTTTTGTTGATATAAATCGTTTAATATTTGTTTCATTTTTATGCTGAATTTATTTATGCTGAACTTGGTTCAGTATTTCAGTATCTTTTTGTAGTTCCTGCGAAGGCAGGAATCTATTTTTTATTTTACTTTTAATTAAGAGATTACTTCGTTACAAACTTCGTTTGGGTATTTTCAATTAAACTATATTTTAATTTCAATAATCCTTGTAATAATATTACTTTTTTATAGAATCTAAAAAATTTCGAACAATTTGCTCGCCAACTTCTGTTAAAATTGATTCTGGATGAAACTGAACCGCAGAAATAGTAAACTCTTTATGCTCAATCGCTTGAACTTCTCCATCTTCATCAATTGCTGTTATTTCTAATTCAAGGGGAAAATTCTCTTTGGATGCAATCCAAGAATGATATCTAGCTGCATCAAATTTTTCTGGAATGTTTTTAAAGATTGTCGCATCTTTTTTGACAACTGTCATTTCAGTTGCAACTCCATGAAACACTTCTCCCATGTTTTCAATCTTTCCTCCAAAAACTTCTGTAATTGCCTGCAATCCTAAACAAACTCCGAATATTGGTTTTTTACCCGCATAGGTTTTAATTACTTCTTTTAAAATTCCTGCTTCATCTGGAATTCCAGGTCCCGGAGACAGAATAATTACATCGTATCTCTCTATGTCTTCTATAGCAATTTCATCATTACGAAAAACATCTGGTAAATTTCCAGTAATATCTTCTACCATATGAACTAAGTTGTAAGTAAAAGAATCGTAATTGTCTAATATTAATATGTTCATCTTATTGTTTAATCGTTTATGGGTGTACTTGTTTATTTGTTTACTGACAGTTGTTTACTGAAGACTAAATCTCTTCAGCTAATAACAATGCCTTTTTTAACGCTGCTAATTTATTATTTACTTCTTGCAATTCTTTTTCTTCATCAGAATGAATAACAATTCCTGCTCCTGCTTGATAATACAATATATTGTTTTTACTTACAAATGATCTGATTGCAATGGCTAAATTCACAGAGCCATCTAAACCGATAATTCCAACTGCGCCTCCATAAAATCCACGAGATTGATTTTCATATCTGTCAATTAATTGCATGGCTTTGTATTTTGGTGCGCCACTTAAGGTTCCGGCCGGAAAAGTATCTCCAACTATTTCAATCGGATTTCCTTTTATTTTTCCTTGAACGGTAGAAACTAAATGAATTACATGGCTAAAATATTGCACTTCTTTGAATACTTCAACTTTTACGTTTTGGGCATGTTTGCTTAAGTCGTTTCTAGCCAAATCTACCAACATAACATGTTCTGCGGTTTCCTTTTTATCTTCAGATAATTTCTTTCCTAGTTTGATATCTTCTGCCATATCACCAGTTCTTCTAAAAGTTCCAGCAATTGGATTGATTGTTGCTTTTCCTGCGGATATTTTTATCTGTGCTTCTGGTGAAGAACCCATCAATTTGAACGAGCCATAATCAAAATAAAATAAATATGGAGATGGATTTATTGAACGTAAAGCTCTATATACATTAAACTCATCCCCTTTAAACTCTTGTTGAAACTGACGCGATAATACCAATTGAAAAACATCGCCACGTTTACAATGTGCTTTTGCTTTTACTACATAATCTTTAAAATCTTCGTTGGTGCAATTTGAAGTTTCATCTCCTTTAATTTCGAATTTCTGAGTATTAAATGTTTGTGCCTCAATGATTGTTTCTATTTCTGAAATTCTAGATTCAGTTCCCGATTCTACATTTTCTATCAACGTCATCTCATCATTAAAATGATTGATAGCAATAATAAATCTATAAAAACTGTATTGCATCAACGGAATTTTTGAAGGTGCATCTTTTACATTCAGTTTGATGTTTTCAAAATACTGAACAGAATCATATGTTGTGTATCCATACAAACCGTTGAATGATTTTAATTCTGGGCTACAATCCAACTCAATAGAGTTCGCAAAATCATCAAATAATTGGTAAAAGTTTTTATCAATTGAATGTTTCTCAATTGTATTTCCCTTTTGAGAAATTACAAATTGATTGTCATCTGCTTTCATAGATAAAATTGGTTCTATACAGATAAAAGAAAAACTTTCTTCTTTACTATGATAATCTGAACTCTCTAACAATAAAGAATTGGCGTATGTATCTCTGAATCTTAAATACAAACCTACGGGTGTTACTGTATCTGAAATTTGAGATATACTTGTGGTTTTAAATTGTAATTTTTTCATTTATGCTGAATTTATTTCAGTATCTGGTTAATTTATAGGATGCTGAAATAAATTCAGCATAAAAACAAAAAAGGCTTATCATGAGATAAGCCTTTTTAATTATGTTATATACATATATAGGAAGTTCTCACTTATCGAATAAGAGAGTTCCACCACCATATGTTTTGTTGTTTCATCATTGAGCTACAAATGTATGATAGATTTTTAATTATCCAAATAAATAGTTTAAAAAAATTGCACGAATAACAAATTTCTTTTTTTTATTGTTTTTATTCCTAAAAACTTACATAGTTTATTCATTTTAACATTTATTGTTTATTTTATCAACCAATATTCTCTTTTTAGTTTTAAAAAAGTAATTATAATTCTTTATTTGCGTCATAATAAGAAGTAATAATGAGATCCTGAAATAAATTCAGGATAAAAAAAGATAGATTATGTGTGGAATTGTTTGTGCGTTCGATTTAAAAGAAAAAGCAGAAGTATTAAGACCTCAATTGTTGGAAATGTCTAAAAAAATTAGACATCGTGGTCCAGATTGGAGTGGAGTTTATAGTAATGAAAAAGCAATTTTAACACATGAGCGTTTAGCTATCGTAGATCCAGCTTCAGGAAAACAACCTTTATTAAGCGAAGATAAAAAGTTAATATTAGCAGCTAACGGAGAAATTTACAATCATAGAGAAATTCGTAAACAATTCGACGGCAAATACAATTTTCAGACAGCCTCAGATTGCGAAGTTATTTTAGCATTGTACAAAGAAAAAGGAGAAACATTTTTAGATGAACTAAACGGAATCTTTGGTTTTGCTATTTACGATGTTGAAAAAGATGAATATTTTGTTGCAAGAGATCATATAGGAGTTATTCCATTATATGTTGGTTGGGATGAAAACGGTACTTTTTATGTAGCGTCAGAATTAAAAGCACTAGAAGGAATTTGTACAAAAATTGAGTTATTTCCTCCAGGACATTATTTATCTAGTAAAGATGGAGAATACAAAAAATGGTATTCTCGCGATTGGATGAAGTATGATGCCGTAAAAGAAAACAAAACTTCTATTGATGAAATTCATGATGCTTTAGAAGCTGCTGTTCACCGACAATTAATGAGCGATGTTCCTTATGGAGTCTTACTTTCTGGAGGATTGGATTCTTCAATAACTTCTGTAATTGCTAAAAAATATGCCGAAAAAAGAATAGAATCTGATGATACACAAGCCGCTTGGTGGCCACAATTACATTCATTTTCTGTTGGATTACATGGTTCTCCAGATTTAGCTGCGGCACAAAAAGTTGCCAAACACATTGGTACAGTACATCATGAAATTAAATTCACTATTCAAGAAGGTTTAGACGCAATAAAAGATGTAATCTACAATCTAGAAACCTACGACATAACAACTATTAGAGCTTCTACTCCAATGTATTTAATGGCAAGAGTCATTAAATCTATGGGGGTAAAAATGGTGTTGTCTGGAGAAGGTGCTGATGAATTGTTTGGTGGTTATTTGTATTTTCATAAAGCGCCAAATGCAGAAGAGCTACATAAAGAAACGGTTCGTAAACTAGACAAATTACATATGTATGATTGCTTAAGAGCAAACAAAAGTTTAGCTGCTTGGGGAATTGAAGGTCGTGTACCCTTTTTAGATAAAGAATTTATGGATGTTGCGATGCGCATCAATCCAAAAGATAAAATGATCAACGGAGAACGTATGGAAAAATGGGTTCTCAGAAAAGCTTTTGAAAAGTATTTACCTGAAAGTGTTGCTTGGAGGCAAAAAGAACAATTTTCAGACGGCGTTGGTTATGATTGGATTGATACGCTAAAAGAAGTAGTAGGCTTAAAAGTGACTGATGAACAATTAGCTAATGCAAAATTTAAGTTTCCTATTCAAACTCCAACTACAAAAGAAGAGTTTTACTATCGCTCAATTTTTGCAGAACATTTTCCAAGTGATACTGCGGCTTTGTGTGTCCCGCAAGAACCATCAATTGCTTGTAGTTCTAGAATAGCACTTGAATGGGATGAAAGTTTTAAAAATATGAACGAACCTTCTGGAAGAGCTATTAAAATGGTTCATGAGGATGCGTATTAAGAAGCTTTAGTACTTGTGTTTGGTTAAAAATCTCGCTTTTGCGAGATTTTTTTTGTTTTATAAAAACCTATCAGCAATCAAATTATAAAAATCAAAAATAAAGACATTTTTAAGCGATTTAAGACACTTTTACGTAGTTAACAAATGTTGATAACTACAATACTTCATCATCAAAAAATGATTTTTTCATCTTTAAAAACCGTAAATTTGTTAGATAATACTTCGTCTTTTTAAAGACGATTTTTTATGACTTCTCGATACAATTCCGAAAAAAAATCGGAATCACTCGAAGTGACAATAACGTTTAATTTAATTCAAAATAATGAGCGAAGAAAAAAAACACGATTATTCAGCCGATAGTATTCTGGCACTAGAAGGAATGGAGCATGTAAGAATGCGTCCATCAATGTATATTGGAGATATTGGAACTAGAGGTTTGCATCATTTGGTATATGAAGTTATAGATAACTCAATTGACGAAGCAATGGGTGGCTATTGTGATGCAATTGATGTAACTATTAACGAAGATAATTCCGTTACAACTAAAGATAACGGCCGTGGAATTCCTGTTGGAATTCACAAAAAAGAAGGCGTTTCTGCATTACAAGTTGTAATGACAAAAATTGGCGCTGGAGGTAAATTTGATAAAGATTCTTATAAAGTTTCTGGAGGATTACACGGTGTTGGTGTAAGCTGTGTAAATGCATTATCAGAACATTTGACTGCAACGGTTCATAAGGACGGAAAAATTTGGCAACAAGAATACGAAAAAGGGAAAGCTTTATACCCTGTTAAAACCGTTGGAGAAACAGATTTCAATGGAACAATTGTAACTTTTTTACCAGACAAATCAATCTTTGCACAAACAACAGAATATAATTATGATACACTTGCAACACGTATGCGAGAATTGTCATATTTAAATAAAGGAATTACCCTTACGCTTACTGATAAACGTAATACAGATGATGAAGGAAACTTTATTTCAGAAACTTTTTATAGTGATATTGGATTACCAGAATTTATCAAGTACTTAGATAGCACTAGAGAACAATTAATTGCAAATATTATTTCTATTGAAGGAGAAAAAAATGGCGTTCCTGTTGAAGTAGCGATGGTTTATAACACTTCGTATTCAGAAAATTTACACTCGTATGTAAACAATATCAATACACACGAAGGAGGAACACACTTAGCAGGTTTTAGACGTGGATTAACCGCTACATTAAAAAAATATGCTGATGATTCTGGGTTGTTAAAAAACTTAAAATTCGAAATTGCTGGTGATGATTTCCGAGAAGGATTAACAGCCATTATTTCAGTTAAAGTTCAAGAACCACAATTTGAAGGTCAAACCAAAACGAAATTAGGAAACAGAGAAGTAACAGCAGCAGTTTCTCAAGCAGTTTCAGAAATGCTAACGGATTACCTAGAAGAAAATCCAAATGATGCAAGAACCATTGTACAAAAAGTAATTTTAGCAGCTACAGCTCGTCATGCAGCGCGTAAAGCCAGAGAAATGGTACAGCGTAAAACAGTAATGAGTATTGGTGGTTTACCTGGTAAATTATCAGATTGTTCAGAAACTGATCCAGCACTGTGTGAAATTTTCTTAGTTGAGGGAGATTCTGCTGGTGGAACAGCAAAACAAGGTAGAGATAGAAATTTTCAAGCTATTTTACCATTACGTGGAAAAATATTGAACGTAGAAAAAGCAATGCAACATAAAGTTTTTGAAAACGAAGAAATCAAGAACATGTATACTGCATTAGGAGTT
>JBDNGO010000053.1:0-3198 GCA_041689245.1 Flavobacteriaceae bacterium
TATAAATCTATCGTCTAAAATCTAACAAGAATGTCTGGGTTAATAGGAAGAAAAATAGGAATGACCAGCTTATTCGATGAAAACGGGAAGAATATTCCTTGTACAGTAATCGAAGCAGGTCCTTGCGTTGTTACCCAAGTCAGAACCGAAGAGGTTGACGGCTACAACGCCTTACAGCTTGGTTTCGATGACAAAAAAGCAAAAAGCTCTAACAAAGCTTTAGATGGGCACTTTAAAAAAGCTGGTACATCTGCTAAAAGAAAAGTCATAGAATTCCAAGGGTTTGAAAAAGAGTATAAATTAGGAGATTCTATCACAGTATCGCACTTTCAAGAAGGTGAGTTTGTTGATGTATCAGGAACTTCTAAAGGTAAAGGTTTCCAAGGAGTTGTAAAACGTCATGGATTTGCCGGAGTTGGTCAAGCAACACACGGACAACATAACCGTTTAAGAGCGCCTGGATCTATTGGTGCAGCATCTTATCCAGCTAGAGTATTCAAAGGAATGCGTATGGCAGGAAGAATGGGTGGAGATACAATTAAAGTACAGAATCTAAAAGTATTAAAAGTGGTTGCAGATAAAAACCTACTTGTTGTTAAAGGAGCAGTTCCTGGACACAAAAATGCTTACGTAACTATTCAGAAATAATGAAAGTAGCAATTTTAGATATTACAGGAAAAGATACAGGTAGAAAAGTTGAACTTTCTAACGATGTATTCGGGATAGAGCCAAATAAACATGCTATTTACTTAGATGTAAAGCAACATTTGGCAAATAAAAGACAAGGAACTCACAAATCTAAAGAGAGAGCTGAGATTTCTGGAAGTACAAGAAAGATTAAAAAACAAAAAGGAACTGGTACTGCAAGAGCAGGCTCTATCAAGTCTGGTGTTTTTAGAGGTGGTGGACGTATGTTCGGACCAAGACCAAGAGATTACTCTTTCAAATTAAACAAAAATTTAAAGCGCTTAGCTCGTAAATCTGCGTTAAGTACACAAGCAAAAGATAAAAACTTAGTAGTTGTTGAGAACTTCGATTTTGAAACTCCAAAAACTAAGAATTTTGTTAATGTATTGAAGGCATTAGGATTAGAAAACAAAAAATCTTTGTTTGTGTTGGCTGAGTCAAATAATAATGTATATTTGTCATCACGAAATTTAAAAAGGACTATTGTAGTAAGTGGTTCAGATTTAAGCACTTACGGAGTTTTAAACGCAAATAAGATTGTGTTTACAGAAAGTTCTTTAGAAGGAGTTGAAGCAAATTTTAGCAAATAATAGAAATGAATATTTTAATAAAGCCTATTATTACGGAAAAAGCAACAAACGATAGCGAGTTAAATAACCGTTATGCATTTGTTGTAGATAAAAGAGCTAACAAATTGGAAATCAAAGGAGCTATTGAAGCTGCTTATGGAGTTGCAATTTCAGCTGTAAGAACAATGAATTATCCTGTTCAAAGAAATACCAAATTCACTAAGAAAGGTATGGTAACAGGTATGAAAGGTGCTTACAAGAAAGCGATAGTACAGTTAGCAGAAGGAGAAACTATAGATTTTTATAACAATCTTTAAGTAAAAAGACACAATGTCAGTTAGAAAATTAAAACCAGTAACACCAGGTCAGCGTTTTAGAGTAGTAAATGGGTTCGACACCATTACTACTGACAAGCCGAAAAAAAGCTTATTAGCTCCGAAAAAAAGATCTGGAGGTCGAAACAATCAGGGAAGAATGACAACACGTAATATTGGTGGTGGTCATAAACAAAAATACCGTATTATCGATTTCAAAAGAGATAAGATAGGTGTTCCTGCAACAGTAAAAACTATCGAGTACGATCCAAATCGTACCGCATTTATTGCTTTAGTTAGTTATACTGATGGTGAAAAGCGTTATGTAATTGCACAAAACGGTTTACAAGTAGGTCAAACAATCGTTTCAGGTGAAGGTATTAAGCCGGAAATTGGAAACGCAATGCTTTTGAGTGAAATTCCTTTAGGAACTACAATTTCGTGTATTGAATTACGTCCAGGTCAAGGTGCTGTTATGGCACGTTCTGCTGGTTCTTTTGCTCAATTATTAGCGAAAGAAAGTAAGTATGCGACTGTAAAATTACCATCAGGTGAAACAAGATATATCTTGTTAACATGTATGGCTACAATTGGAGTAGTATCTAATTCAGATCATCAATTACTAGTGTCTGGTAAAGCAGGTAGAAGTAGATGGTTAGGTAGAAGACCAAGAACTAGACCAGTAGTAATGAATCCTGTCGATCACCCAATGGGTGGTGGTGAAGGTAAATCTTCTGGAGGACATCCAAGATCAAGAAATGGAATACCTGCTAAAGGATTCAAAACTAGATCTAAGACAAAAGCTAGTAATAAGTATATTTTAGAACGTAGAAAGAAATAAGACATGGCAAGATCATTAAAAAAAGGACCTTATGTTCACTACAAGTTAGAAAAGAAAGTTTTAGCTAATGTAGAATCAGATAGTAAATCAGTAATTAAAACTTGGTCAAGAGCAACAATGATTACTCCTGATTTTGTTGGACAAACAATTGCAGTCCATAACGGAAAGCAGTTTGTACCAGTATATGTTACTGAGAACATGGTAGGACATAAATTAGGCGAATTTTCACCAACACGTTCTTTTAGAGGACATGCAGGTGCGAAAAATAAAGGTAAAAAATAGTAGGAAATGGGAGTTCGTAAACATAACATGGCAGAACAGTTAAAGGAAGGTAGAAAGCAAAAAGCTTTTGCTAAGCTTACTAACTGTCCTACATCACCAAGAAAAATGCGTTTAGTAGCGGATTTAGTAAGAGGTGTTGAGGTAGAAAAAGCACTACAAATTTTAAAATTCAGCTCGAAAGAAGCATCAATTAATTTAGAGAAATTGTTATTGTCTGCAATTGCAAACTGGCAAGCTAAAAATGAAGATGCAAGTATTGAAGATGCTGGTTTATTTGTGAAGTCTATTTGTGTAGACAGCGCAGGTATGTTAAAAAGATTAAGACCCGCTCCACAAGGTCGTGCACATAGAATTCGTAAGCGTTCTAATCACGTTACTTTAGAGTTAGGTAGTAAAAATATTGAAAGCAAATAATTAAAGTAGACATGGGACAAAAAACAAATCCAATAGGACTTCGTTTAGGAATCATCAGAGGTTGGGAATCTAACTGGTACGGTGGAAATGA
>JBDNGO010000054.1:0-48218 GCA_041689245.1 Flavobacteriaceae bacterium
AATTCGTATTCAGATATCAAAAATTGATATTTTTGAAGATAATTACGAACTAAGGTTAGATCTTGATTGTTATTTCTCATATAAACAAAATTAAATATTCTTAATTTTGTCCGCGAATTAGTTAACCTTTACAGCAATGACCAATCTATCAAAAAAGGATGACGTTTCAATCGCTAACGCGAATTGCGAACCTAAAAACAACAATTATTTAAAAATACCAATAGCTTTTTTTAGCCTTTATGAGTTTTTAAACCTGGAAAGGCTTTTAAAATTCTAAAAAACAACAAACCTCTCCTTTTCTTTTCCTAATTTTACCAACCATAAAATACTTTGAATGCCACGTAGAGAACGAAACAAATTTGTAAATAAAAATCAGATTTTAGAATTAAAGATTGAAGATTATGCCTTTGGTGGAAAAGGAATTGCAAGAATTCGTTCTGAAGAAGGAGAATTTGTTGTTTTTGTTCCGAACACGTTACCTGGACAATTAGTAAAAGCACAAGTTAGTAAATCTAGTAAAAACTACGCAGAATGTAAATTGATTGATGTTTTAGAGCATTCTAAAAATGAAGTTGAAGTTCCGTTTCAAGACATTCCTGGCGCGCCTTATATTCAGTTGCCAATCGATTTACAACATCAATACAAAAAAGAAAGTACCTTGTCTCTTTTTAAAAGAATTGGTAAAGTTGCCAATATCGAAAATTTGTTTGATGAATTTGTAACGTCTCCAGATGTATTTCATTACAGAAATAAAATGGAATATGGCTTTTCTGCAATTGGGTATGATAGAATTACAAAACGTGATAAAGACGAATTTACCTTAGGTTTTAAAAGACGTGGTGTTTGGTGGATGGGAGATAATTTAGAGAAAGATTCTGGTTTGTTTGATAAGCAAATGGAAGACAATCTAAAAAACATTCGTGAATATTGCCAAGAAACCGGCTTACAACCTTGGCACGGACCAAAAAAAGAAGGTTTCTTTCGATATTTAGTCGTTCGTAAATCGTTTAAAACCGAAGAATTATTATGCAATTTAGTAACGACTTCGCCTGATTTAGAGAAGTTTGATTTACATAAATTTGCATCCTTTTTAAAAGGCATTTTGGGAGAACGTTTAGCCGGTTTACTACATACAATTAACGATGAAACTGGAGATAGAACGATTGCTACTTCTGGAAGTATCGATTTAGTATACGGCAAAGACAAGATTGTTGAAGAGTTATTAGGATTGAATTTTGAAATAAGCATGAAAAGTTTTTTTCAAACAAATCCAAAATGTGCAGAAAAATTATACAACAAGGTTGTTGAATATGTTTTAGAAGATAAAACAAAAGTTGACAACACTATTGTTTTGGACTTGTTTTGTGGAACAGGAACTATTGGTCAAATTGTAGCTTCTAAAAGCAAGAATGCAAAAATTGTTGGTGTAGATATTGTAGCTTCTGCTATTGAAGATGCCAAAGAAAATGCTAAAAGAAACAATATTGGTGGTTTAAAATTTTATGCTGCAGATGTTGGTAAATTCTTAACTGATCATCCAGAATATAAAGACAAAATAAAAACCATTATTTTAGATCCTTCAAGAGCTGGAATTATGGCAAAAACCCTGCAAAAAATCATTTATTTAAATGCAGACAGAATGGTGTATATTTCTTGTAACCCCGCAACACAAGCAAGAGATACTGAATTGTTAAGAGAAGCTGGTTATCAAATTAAAAAAATTAGTTTGGTAGATCAATTTCCACACACTTCTCATATTGAGACGGTGGTTTTGTTTGAAAAGAATTAAGAGTTTATTTGTTTAATATATTCATGAATTGTCAGTTCGAGTGATTTCGGTTTTTCATCGGAATTGTATCGAGAACTATTTGAAATAACGAAATTGAGACTTTCTATAGCCTCTATTACACCTTTCAGGTATCAGAATAAAGAGAACTTTATTACAAAGTGCAATAAATATTCATAAGAATCCTTATATATTAGTTGCTTAAAATATGAAACTATGAAAAAACTTACAGATTTCGAAATAGAAAAAAAATTACCAGCTCTTCTAGAATGGGAATATTATGACAATGCATTACATACCGACTTTGAATTCGATAATTTTAAAGATTGTATGTCTGCAATGAACAGAATTGCTTTTGAATGTGAAGCTTTAAATCATCATCCAAAATGGACTAATGTTTACAACACATTAGATATTACATTAACAACTCATGATGCTGATGGTGTTACAGAATTAGACTTTAAATTAGCAACTGCAATTAATAAAATTGTAGAAGTTAAAGAGGAATAATTCAATAAAACAATCTAATTCTTATATTTGACTTGTGAAAAAAATCATTCCATTATTACTGCTCTTTCTTGCCTTTTTTAGTGCTTGCGAAAAAGATGACATCTGTTTATTGCCAACAACGCCAAAACTGATTTTGCGTTTTTACGATACTGCAAATCCAACTGCGTTTAAAAGCGTTCCTAATTTATCTATTTGGGCAGAAGGAAAAGACACCATTTCAAACTATAAAAGTGTTTCTTTAGATTCTGTTGCAGTTCCGTTAAATGTAAATACTTCTCAAACTGTGTATCATTTAAAAACGAATTCAGTTGATGGAAATATTGCAAATAATGTTACAAATACAGTAACGATAAAGTATACAACAACAGAAGAATATGTTTCTCGTTCTTGTGGTTTTAAAACCATTTTTAACAATGTAACAATTACTTCTAATAACGGATGGATTAAGTCCTTTACTCCTACTTCTTTAACAACAATTTATAATGAAACAAGCGCACATGTTAAAATATTTCATTAATCTTTGTTTGTTACTTAGTACTCTAAGTAATTTTGCTCAAGAAAAAGAAGCCAAAGATTCTATCTCTAACAAAACTGCTTATGGTTTACGATTAGGAATAGACATTAGCAAACCAATTATGGGAATGATTGATTCTAATTCTAACGGATTAGAATTTGTTGCCGATTATAGAATTACAAAAAATTGGTATATCGCTGCAGAATTTGGAACTCAAAAAGAAATTACGGTAGAAGATTACACCAATTCAACTTCAAAGGGATCGTTTTATAAAATTGGAGTCAATTACAATGCGTATGATAATTGGCTAGATATGAATAACGAAATATTTGTTGGATTTAGATATGCAACAAGTGTTTTTGAGCAAACGCTAAACAGTTATACTTCAAATACCGGAAGCGATTATTTTTCTGGAAATACAATTACAACTTCTTTAACTACTAAAGATTTAAATGCACATTGGACAGAATTTGTAATGGGCATAAAAGCAGAAACTTTTAAAAATTTGTTTTTAGGCTTTAGTTTTTCATACAAAATTATGCTTAGCGTAGCGCATCCAACAAATTTCAAAACGCTTTATGTTCCTGGATTTAATAGAGTTTTTCAAACTGAAACTGGTTTTGGTTTTAATTACACAATCTCTTATATAATTCCATTTATTAGCAAGTAATTCTTTTTTTATTACTTGTTTTTAGTAACTTTATCCTCCATTATTTAAATTTAATTAAAATGAACAAAATACCTAGTATTAATTTAGCCGATTTTTTATCGAATGATCCTAACAGAAAACAACAGTTTATAAAAGAAATTGGACATGCATATGAAAACATCGGTTTTGTGGCGTTAAAAGGACATTTTTTAGACGATCAATTAGTAAATGATTTATACAAAGAAGTAAAGAACTTTTTTGATTTACCAACTGACGTAAAAGAGAAGTACGAAATCCCTGGTATTGGAGGACAGCGTGGTTATATTTCTTTTGGTAAAGAAAGCGCTAAAGGTAAAAAAGAAGGAGATTTAAAAGAGTTTTGGCATTTTGGTCAATATGTTGATGCAGCTTCTAAATATGCAGAAGAGTATCCAGAAAATGTTTCTGTAGAAGAGTTATCAAAATTCAATGAAGTTGGTAAACAAACCTATCAAATGTTAGAAAAAACAGCCAAATTTGTGTTGCGTTCTTTGGCGTTGCATTTAGGGTTAGAAGAAACCTATTTTGATATGTATATCAAAAATGGAAATAGTATTTTACGACCTATTCACTACCCACCAATAAAAACTGAGCCAAAAGGTGCAGAAAGAGCAGCTGCTCATGGAGACATTAACTTAATTACGTTGTTAATGGGAGCTCAAGGAAAAGGACTACAAGTTCAAAATCTTAAAGGAGAATGGATTGATGCTATTGCAGAACCAGACGAATTAATGATTAATGTTGGAGATATGCTGTCTAGACATACAAACAATAAATTAAAATCTACTATACATAGAGTTACCAATCCTCCAAAAGAAATGTGGGGAACATCACGGTATTCTATTCCCTTTTTCATGCATCCAATAAGCGATATGAAATTAGATGTTTTAGAAAACTGTATTGATGAAAAAAATCCTAAGCAGTTTGAAGATATTACTGCAGGTGCCTTTTTAGATGAACGGTTAAGAGAATTAGGCCTTAAAAAGTAAGCAGCACTCAGTTGCAGTTGGCAGTAATAAACTGACTGCATACTGAAACTGAAAACTGAAAAAATGGATATTAAAGATCAACTAAAAAACTTATTTCCTGAACACAAAGAAACAGCTAAACCTGTAATTGAGAAATCAACTGTTTGGCTACAGGATGACCCAATAATTTGCAAATATGAAAAACGTAAAGGAAAACCAATTACTATTTTAGAAGGATATACAGGAGCAACATCAGATTTTAAAATTCTTGCAAAAGAAATTAAAACAACATTGAATGTTGGAGGTAGTTTTAAGGATGATAAAATTATTATTCAAGGTGATTTTAGAGATAAAATAATGACAATGCTAAAAGAAAAAGGATTTAAAGTAAAACGCGTTGGTGGTTAGTACTAAATATTAAAGTATAGCAACTAAAAAATAAATCAAATTTAGCTTCGTTTTTTAATTATGAAAACCTCAATTTTACACATTACAAATGGTGATATCACTACCAATTATTTAAAGAAAATAAACTTTCAAGGAGATTTTATTACCTGGAGAGAAATGCTGTGCGAAGGTAAAACAACGGTACATGTTGGTAGTGAGCATTTTTGGAAATCTAGATTCGATTTTTTAAAAAAATCCTATAAAATTACTAAAAGACAATTTATAGATTTAACCCTTAAAGAATATAGAAATTTATGTAATCAGAAATCGCAAGAAGAAATTGTATTGTGGTTTGAGTACGATTTGTTTTGTCAAATAAATATGATTGCTGTAATAAGTTGGTTAAAAAGATATAGAAAAGGAAGAAAAATATCGTTGGTTTGTATTGGTAGAGTTGAAGGAACTAGCAAGTTACTTGGCTTATCAGAATTGTCAGAAAAACAAGTCAAAGAACATTATAAAAACAAAATAGAATTAAGTATTGACGATATTGCCTATGCAGATTATGTTTGGCAATTGTATTGTTCTGATAATCCAATTAAATTACAAAACCTATATCAATATCAACAAAACACAACGTTTACCTATTTAATTGATAGCTTATTAGCACATTTACAACGTTTTCCTTCGATTGGAAACGGCTTAAATAAACCAGAAAACAACATTTTAACTACTGCTATCAATTCAAAATTAGGTTCAAAAGAAGAATTAGTTGCAGCTATTTTACATCAAGGAAATCAATATGGTTTTGGAGATGTTCAATACCAAAAACAAGTAACTGATTTAAAAGATTATTTTTCCTCATTTTCTCCTGTAAAATTGAATAAAACAGGTCTAAAAGTTCAACAACAAGTCTTAAATACATACGCCAATATGAGAGATGATTTCTCGTTTTTAGGAGGTGCTAAAAAATATAATTTCTTATACGATAACTCAACTCAAAAATTATTAAAAATTACCTCTTTATGATACAAGAATCAGAATTAATTTTAAATCCTAATGGCAGCGTTTACCATTTAAATTTACATCCAGAAAATATTGCTACAGACATAATTTTTGTTGGAGATCAAGACCGAGTGGATACAGTTACAAAACATTTCGATTCGATAGAGTTTACAACACAAAAACGAGAATTTAAAACTTCAACTGGAAGCTATAAAGGAAAACGTTTAACAGTAGTATCTACCGGAATTGGACCAGATAATATAGATATTGTACTAAACGAACTAGATGCTTTGGTGAATATCAATTTAAAAACAAGAACCATAAAACCAACTCTCACAAAACTAAATATTGTGCGTATTGGAACTTCTGGATCATTACAAAATGATATCCCTGTAGATAGTTTTGTGCTTTCTAAATATGGCTTAGGTTTAGATGGCATGTTACATGCATATAAGTGTGAAGAAATCTTAGATAAAGAAATTGAAAATGCTTTTATCGAACATACAAATTGGTCACCAAGAAAAGCGAGACCTTATGTTGTAAATAATAGTTCAGAATTAGAAAAAAAACTAGTTGGCGATAACGTTTTTATTGGTTTTACCGCAACAGCAATTGGTTTTTATGGACCACAAGGAAGAGTTTTACGCCTAGCAATTCAAGATCCAGAGTTAAATACTAAAATAGATTGTTTTAATTACAACGGAATTAAAGTAACCAATCTAGAAATGGAAACGTCTGCTATTTATGGGTTATCAAAATTATTAGGGCACAATGCATGCTCTATGAACGCCATTATTGCAAACCGAGCAAACGGAACATTTAGTAAAAATCCTGGTGACGTTGTAGCTGATTTAATTGTTTATACGTTGGATAAATTGGCGAAATAAATGATCAACCTTACAATTGGCGGAGTGCCAGAGCATTTTAATTATCCTTGGTATGTAACACTAAAAAATAAAGAATACACAAAGCATAACATCAATTTACGTTGGAAAGATTTTCCTGGCGGAACAGGACAAATGAATGCTGCGCTTCGGAATTCTGAAATTGATATTGCCCTTGTTTTAACAGAAGGTATTATTAAAGATATCGGCGAAGGAAATCCATCTAAAATTGTACAAACATTTGTTAAAAGTCCTTTGGTTTGGGGAATTCATGTCGCCAATAATTCATCATTTCAAAAAATTTCTGATCTAGAATATGCAACGATTGCTATCAGTAGAGTTGGTTCTGGATCCCATTTAATGGCAATTGTAAACGCGTATAATAATGGTTGGGATATCAATAGGTTAAAATTCAAAGTTGTTAACGATTTAGAAGGTGGAATTAAAGCGCTTACAAAAGGAGAAGCAGATTATTTTATGTGGGAGCATTTTACCACAAAACCTTTAGTTGATAATAATACTTTCAGAATAATTGGAGATTGCCCTACTCCATGGCCGTGTTTTGTAATTGCTGCTAGAGATGAAATTTTAGAGAATCATCCAGAAGAAATAAAAACAATTTTAAATATCATCAATACCAAAACTGCTAATTTTAAACAGACAGAAAATATTGATGTAATTCTTTCTAATCGTTATCAACAGAAATTAGAAGATATTCAAAAATGGTTATCAATTACAGAATGGGAAAGTGAAAAACAGATTTCTAAAGAGTTCATTGAGAATGTACAAAATAAAATGATAGCATTTAACGTTATTGACTCGAAGGCTGATGCTGGAAAGTTCATTAAAAATATGTACATTTAGGCTTTAAATTTTATTTCAAAATGAAAAAAGTAGTATGTATTGCAATTTGTATAATAGGAATTCTAAATATCACTTCATGTAGAAGTGCTTCTTCTAGCTGCGGATTAGCAGAAAACACATCAACGAAACAAACTCAGCAAAACTTTCAACAAACAACCCTAATTGCAACAAGGGCGGTTAAATAGTTGACTGTCTTATTCAAATTCAGCAAATCAGTTTTTTAAACGGTTTTTTTTGTTTCTACCAAGTAATTTTTGATTTTCCTAAGCTTTCTAATAGTTCATTTGTTTTAGAAAAATGTTTATTTCCAAACCAATAACCACGGTTTGCGCTTAATGGTGATGGATGTCCAGAAGTTAAAATATGATGTTTTTTAGCATCTATCTCCTTACCTTTTTTTTGTGCAAATCCGCCCCAAAGTAAAAAAACAACATTTTCTTTTTCTTTAGATATTTTTGAAATTACAGCATCTGTAAATGTTTCCCAACCTTGTTTTTGATGACTTCCAGCTTCATGAGCTCTCACAGTTAATGTAGCGTTTAATAACAAAACACCTTGTTCTGCCCACTGAGATAAATTTCCAGAAACCGGAATTGATCTTTGAATATCAGTTTTTAATTCTTTAAAAATATTTATCAACGATGGCGGATGTTTAATTCCGTCGTGAACAGAAAAACACAAACCATTTGCTTGTCCGTCTCCATGATAGGGATCTTGCCCAATAAGTACCACTTTTAAATCATCAAAAGAACAGGCATCAAAAGCTGCAAAAATGTCCTTTTTAATTGGAAAACAAGTGTGATTATTATATTCTGATGTTACAAAATTCGATAAATCTTTAAAATACGGTTTATCAAATTCTGGTTGTAAAATATTTTTCCACGAATCAGCAATATTTACCTGCATACTTTCTTATTTTTGCTTTAGTCATTTTAGCAATAGTGTCATTCCGACTACAACGGAGGAATCTCTTGTTAGATTTCTCGACTCCGCTCGAAATGACAGCCATCATAAAATCAAAGATAATAGTTTGGGTAAGAATATTTCAGAAAAAACAGCACAAGATTTAGAGTTTCCTACAGTTTTAAAACATGTAGCGGAATATTGTATTTCTGCATTAGGTAAAGCCAACGCTTTAAATATAAAACCCATTGAAAATGCTGATGCGCTAGAGGAAGAATTAAATTTAGTTAACGAATATCTATCTTCATTTATTAGCGAAAATAGAATTCCAAATCATGGATTCGAAGACATTTCTCAAGAAATATTTACACTAAATATTGAGAATAGTTTTTTAGAAGCAAGTGCCTTTTTAAAAATTGTAACTGTTTCTGAAACTGTAAATGAAATCTTAAAATTCTTTATAAAGTTTGAAGCGTATTTCCCTACAATTCATCAATTAAGTCAAGAAATTGAGAATACTCCTTTTATTATCAATGCAATAAATACCGTTATTACTTCTTATGGTGAAGTTGCAAATACTGCTTCACCTCAATTAAAAGAAATTAGAAAACAGATTACTGAAATCCGAGGTAAAATTGGAGAAAGTTTTACCAGAGATTTAAGCAAATATGCCGCTGCTGGTTTTTTAGATGATATTAGAGAATCGGTTATAGACAATCATAGAGTTTTGGCTGTTTTAGCAATGCACAGACGTAAAGTGAAAGGAAACTTTTTAGGTTCTTCAAAATCTGGGAATATCGTTTATATCGCTCCACAAGCAACATTAAATTACGATAGAGAATTACAGAACTTATTCTACGAAGAACAACAAGAAGTTACCAAAATATTAAAAGGATTAGCCACCGAAATTAGACCTTTTGTTCCCTTATTACATTTGTATGTACACTATTTAACACATTTAGATTGTGTTGCGGCAAAAGCAAAATACGCCAAAAGTTTAAACGCTATTTTACCAAAAATCACTTCTAAAAAGGTTATCGATTTTAAAAAAGCATATCATCCAATTCTTTGGAAAAAGAACCAAGAAAAAAATATAGAAACCGTTCCACAGTCAATTGTTTTAAATGAACAGCAACAAATTATTGTAATTTCTGGACCCAATGCTGGTGGAAAAAGCATCACGCTAAAAACAATTGGTTTATTACAAGTAATGTTGCAAAGCGGATTGTTAATTCCGGTTGATGAACGTAGCGAAACGTATATTTTTGATACAATTCTTACCGATATTGGCGACAATCAATCTATCGAAAACCAACTAAGTACCTACAGCTACAGATTAAAAAACATGCGTCACTTTTTACGAAAGTGTAATAAAAACACATTGTTTTTAATTGATGAATTTGGTACAGGTTCTGACCCTGAATTAGGTGGTGCATTAGCTGAAATTTTCTTGGAAGAATTTTACGATAAAAAAGCATTCGGAATAATTACCACACATTATTCTAATTTAAAAGTATTGGCAAACGAATTAGAAAATGTGACCAACGCAAACATGCAGTTTAACGAACGTACGTTAGAGCCTTTGTATAAATTATATATTGGACAAGCCGGTAGTTCGTTTACGTTTGAAGTTGCCCAGAAAAACGGAATTCCATATAGTTTAATAAACAAAGCAAAAAAGCGCGTAGAAACCGAGAAAATTAGATTAGACAAAACCATTTCTAACCTACAAAAAGAACGCAATCGACTGCAAAAAAATTCTGAAAATTTAGAAAGACAAAAAACAAAAGGCCAAGAACATATAGATAGTTTACTAGAAAAAGAACAAAAAGTACAAGATAAATTAGCCGATTTTCAGGAGTTGTATGATAGCAATCAGAAAATGCTAACCGTTGGTAGAAAAGTAAATGAGTTATTAAATCATTATTTACAAACCAACAATAAAAAGCAACTAAATGCTGAATTACAAAAATGGATTGTTGCTGAAAAAACAAAGCATTTAAAGAAAACTCCGCCAAAAGAAAAGACAAAAGAAGAAAAAAGAAAAGAGAAAAAAGAAGTTATAAAAAAACAAGAAGTTGTAAAACAAATAGAAAAAGAAGTCTTACAAAAAGTTGTAGAAGTACGAAAAGAAAAGAAAGTTGTAGCTGAAAAAGAAGCTTCTGCTAGAGCTAATTATCTTTATAAAGTCAACGACCGAGTTCGTTTAATAGATGGAAACGCTGTAGGAACTATTGATAAAATTGAAAAGCAAAACGTTTTTATCAATTATGGCATATTTACCACCAAAGCAAAAGCAGAGCAATTAGAGTTGGTAGAGAAAGCGAAGAAATAAGGTTCTTTAAATTTATTTATCCATAAAATAGTATCGAAACTTATCAAAACTTATGCAATACATCTCTAATAATCATCATTTTACACACAAAAAAGGATTCATAAAAAAAGAAGAGTTTTCCCTTCTAATTCATTAAATCTAAGTAATTTTGCACTCGAATTTGAAAACCAGCAAATGAAACGTATTAAAGAATATAAAAAGCTTTTTAATGTAGAAAGCGCTATCGATTTAAAAGAACTAAAAACTACCTATAGAGGATTAGTTAAACAATGGCATCCAGATAAATTTTTAGAAGAAGAGCAAAAAGAAATTGCAGAAGTAGAAAGCACTAAAATTATTGATGGATATCATTTTTTAGTAAGTATTGCTCCAGAGACTAAAGAAGCTAATTTAAACGATTACAAAACTACAATTACAGAATTTCAGGTTGCAGATTGGCATCATAAAAGCATGACCTTAGAAGTAACTTTTACAGATGGAAATACCTACGAATATTTTGGTGTAAACCGTATTCTTTTCGGTAAATTTGTAAATTCAAAATCTATGAATAACTTCGGGAAAAGAAATATTTTCAACTCTTTTATCTATAGAAAATCAAAGAAAGCAGCTGTAATGGCTTAACTTATAATTTTGGTGGACTTTTTTAAAAGTTCACCAAATTACTCAAACTGTTTTATTTCAGTATCATAAAACTCACCAGCTTTATCCATTAAATCGGCTAATTCTGCGGCAATATCTTCTTCATTTTCTCCAGATAAATCTTCAAACCATTCTATTTCATCGTCTTTTAAATTGATTAAAAAACGTGGATATTCTGTGTGTAAAACAAAAATATCATCTGGAAAATTGCTGTTATCAGCAAGTAAAAATTTTGGTAAATCCATGTTTTATTTTTTTGTTGTCATTTTGAATTAATGCTGAGAATCCCATAAAAATTCTTCACTATATCCAGAATGATATTATTGTTATTTATCATTTCGCTCTTGATACGAAATCCATACATTAAAAACTAAATTCCCGTTTCCATGGGAATGACAACTTTTTTCTATTTTATTAAACTGTCAGTTCGAGTGTTTTTTTTGATTGAAATGAGAAAAACTGTATCAAGAACTATTACATCTCGATACAATTTCGAATCACTTCAAAATCACTCGATGCGACAAATTTAGTTTTTTATTTGAGTAACTATTTCTTTTTCTCTAATGAGTTTTAAAGTTAAATAATTAAAACGAATATATAATAAAACGGCAGCAGTAGATAAACCCGCTAATAAGCCAATCCAAATACCAAAACTACCTAATTGTTCTTCTTTTCCGAAGTAATAACTAACCGGAAAACCAATTAACCAATACGAAATAAACGTAATAATTGTTGGTATTTTTACATCTTGTAAACCACGTAATGCACCCAAAACCACAACTTGAATACTATCAGAAATTTGAAAAATTGCTGCCGCAATTAACAATTGTGATGCAATAGAAACAACTTCCATATTGTCGATTAGATTTTCAACATCACTATAATCTACATACAATTTTGGTAATTGTTTGTGAAATAAAAAGAAAACAGCCCCAAAACAAATGGCAAATAAAACTGCCATAAAAAAAATAGAAAATGCAATTCTTCTAAGTTCTTTATAATTGTGCAATCCTTTTTGATTTCCTACTCTTATCATCGATGCAACACTTAAACCCATTGCAACCATAAACGTCATAGAAGATAAATTTAAGGCTATTTGATTTGCTGCTTGTGGGTTTTTACCCAACAAACCACTCAGCCAAATTGCTGCCGTAAAAATAGCAACTTCAAAAAACATTTGCATCGCGCTTGGCGTTCCTAAATTGATGAGTTTTCGAATCATCAATGTATCTAAAACAAAGAATTTTATATTAGTAACCAACCGTTTTGATCGTTCTTTTTTTGATAATAACCACCATAAATAAACAACCATTACTAAACGAGAAAGTAATGTTCCGTAGGCTGCGCCAACCATTCCCATTTCTGGAAAACCAAACTTTCCGAAAATCAACAAATAGTTTAATACAGCATTTAAAATATTGGCTAATAAGGTAGCATACATCGGGTACTTAGTCATCGACATTCCATCACTGAACTGTTTTAATGCCTGAAAAATGATCAACGGAATTAACGAAATAGCAACTAAATTCAAATACGGAATTGCCAACTCAACAACTTCTGTTGGTTGTTTCATTAAATACATTAGTGGTTTTGCAAAAAAAACGAGTAAAAATAATGCAATTCCTAAAATAGTACATAAAAACAAACCGTGTTTAAACGTTGATTTTGCATTTTCAAAATTATTTGACGAATCTGCTTCTGCTATTAAGGGTGTTATCGCTGTAGAAAAACCAATCCCTAAAGACATGGCGATAAACATAAAACTGTTTCCTAAAGAAACCGCCGCTAATTCTGCCGTTCCTAACTGACCAACCATTACATTATCTACAAAACCTACAAAAGTATGCCCTAACATTCCTAGCATTACAGGTGCTGCAAGTTTCCAGTTGTATTTAAATTCTGATGTATATAAAGAAATATTCAAAAGTTGGTGGTTGATTATAAGACTGCGAAGATATTCATAATTTTGGCAATTTTTAACAAATCGTCATCACAATTTATCCGCTAAAAAAATGTACTTTTGATAATTATAAAATCAATTTATTATGGCAACAATTACCTTAAAGGGAAATAAAATAAACACATTAGGAGATTTACCAAAAGTAGGAGAAAAAGCTCCAAGTTTTAACTTAACAACAGTAGATTTATCTCATAAAAATTTATCAGATTTTTCTGGTAAAAAAGTAATTTTAAATATTTTTCCAAGTATTGATACTGGAACTTGCGCTACATCTGTTAGAGAATTTAATAAGAAAGCAGCAAATCTAAATAATACGATTATTGCTTGTATCTCTAGAGATTTACCTTTTGCACAAGCTCGTTTTTGTGGTGCAGAAGGCATTGAAAATGTTATCATGTTGTCAGATTTCGCAACTGGAAATTTCGGAAAAGATTACCGTTTAGAAATTACAAATGGTCCTTTAGCAAACTTACATTCTAGAGCAATTATTATTGTTGATGAAGATGGAAATATAATTTACACTGAGCAAGTATCAGAAATTGTTGATGAACCAAATTATGAAACCGCGATAAAAGCAATATAAATAATGAAAAGTCCAAACGATGGTTTTTTAAAAGGAAGACTACGAAGTATACAATTTGCTTTAAAAGGAATGTGGTTATTATTAACTACAGAAGATAGTATAAAAACACAATTTTTTCTAGGAATCATTTCAATTTATATCGGTTTTTATTTCGATATTTCTTCAACAGAATGGATGTTGCAATTAATTGTTTTGGCTTTGGTTTTAGTAGCGGAAGCTTGTAATACCGCGGTAGAAAAAATGGCGGATTTTGTGCATCCAAAATTTCATGAAAAAATAGGGTTTATTAAAGACATTTCTGCTGGAGCTCCAAGTTTTGCAGCTATATTTGCGCTAATTGTAGCAGGAATTATTTACATTCCTAAAATACTAGAGTTATTCTAAGCAAATACTTATATTTACATTTTTACAATCTACACATAATTAATGGCTACAGAAACAAAAACCACCAAGCAAAAAACAGTTAAAATACCTAGGTTTCAAAAAACAAAAGCGTTTTTTAATAATAGACAAAGTCACACTGTTTTTGGATTGTTTTTGATATTGTTTTCTATCTTTTTAATTATTGCATTTTTCTCATTCTTTTTTTCTTGGCAAGCAGACCAAAGTACCCTAACACAATTTACTGATAAAACGGTTGAAACAAAAAACTTATTAGGTAAAGTTGGTGCTAAACTGAGTGACTTCTTTATTTATAAAGGGTTTGGTCTTGCTGCATTCATTATTCCTATATTACTTTTTGTAAGCGGTTTGTATTGGTTGTTTAAAATGCCCTTTAGAAGAGTTGTTAAAACTTGGAATTTGGGAATTGTAGTAATGTTATGGTTTACGATTACTTTAGGATTTGTTCCTGATAAATTTGTTGTATTAGCAGGAATTATTGGCGTAGAAATCAACGAATATTTACAAGCTTTTTTAGGAAAAACTGGATTAACCTTAGTATTAGGGTTTTTCTTTTTAACCTATATCATTATCCGTTTTAAAGTAACCCCAGAAAGTATTTTATTAAAATTTAGATCAAAAAAAAAGGAAGTTTATTCTGTTAATAATAATGATGATGATGATGATGAAACCCTTGAAAAACCTACAATTGAAAACGAATTTATTTTAGAAAATACAACCGAAAAAGAATCTGAATTTGAAAAATCTATAACAAATTTAAAACCAACTATAAATAATTTTTCTGATGTCAATACTTCAAATAAAATGGAAGAAGACGATAGTCTGTTAGATGTTGTTTCACAAAACGAAACCAATGAAGATGAAGATGAAACTACAGAAAAAGAAGTACAAATTGATGTAGAAAAAATTGAAGAAGAAGAGCATTCTATTGAAAATTTATCAGAAAAATTAGTAAAAGATTTTGGAGAGTTTGATCCAACGTTAGAATTAGGAAATTTTAAATTTCCTTCATTCAACTTACTAAAACAATACAATGAAAGCATTTCTATTGATCCAGAAGAATTAGAAGAAAATAAAAATATTATTCTAAAAACGCTTAAAAATTATAAAATCGAAATTGCTAAAATTAAAGCAACAGTTGGACCAACAATTACGTTGTATGAAATTGTACCCGAAGCTGGAATTCGAATTTCGAAAATTAAAAACTTAGAAGATGATATTGCCTTGTCTTTATCAGCATTAGGAATTCGTATCATCGCTCCTATTCCTGGAAAAGGAACCATCGGAATTGAAGTTCCTAATAAAAAAGCAACTATTGTTTCGATGCATTCTGTTATTTCTTCTAAGAAATTTCAAGAATCACCAATGGAATTACCAATTGCTTTAGGAAAAACAATTTCTAACGAAACGTTTGTAATAGATTTGGCAAAAATGCCGCACTTATTAATGGCTGGAGCAACAGGACAAGGAAAATCTGTTGGATTAAATGCTGTATTAACCTCGTTATTATACAAAAAACATCCTGCTGAAGTAAAGTTTGTTTTGATTGATCCGAAGAAAGTAGAATTAACGTTGTTTAATAAAATTGAACGTCATTATTTAGCAAAATTACCTGACAGTGAAGAAGCAATTATTACGGATACAACCAAAGTAATAAATACGTTAAATTCTTTGTGTATAGAAATGGATAATCGCTATGATTTGCTTAAAATAGCAATGGTTCGTAACATTAAAGAATACAATGTAAAATTTAAAGCACGTAAATTAAATCCGAATGATGGACATCAATTTTTACCATACATTATTTTGGTTATTGATGAATTTGCTGATTTAATAATGACAGCTGGTAAAGAAGTAGAAACTCCAATTGCTCGTTTAGCACAATTAGCACGTGCCATCGGAATCCATTTAATTGTAGCAACTCAGCGTCCGTCAGTAAACGTAATTACAGGAATTATTAAAGCCAATTTCCCAGCAAGAATTGCATTTAGAGTAACTTCTAAAATAGATTCTAGGACCATTTTAGATGCTGGTGGTGCAGATCAATTAATTGGTCGTGGAGATTTATTATATACTGCCGGGAATGAAATAAATAGAATTCAATGTGCTTTTGTTGACACCCCTGAAATTGAAAAAATTACAGACTTTATTGGTTCGCAAAGAGCATATCCAGAAGCGTATTTATTACCTGAATATGTTGGTGAAGAAGCTGGCATCAATCTTGATATTGACATTGCAGATAGAGATACATTATTTAGAGACGCTGCTGAAATAATTGTTACTGCTCAACAAGGATCAGCTTCTTTATTACAACGAAAATTAAAATTAGGATACAATAGAGCTGGTAGATTAATTGATCAATTAGAAGCTGCTGGAATAGTTGGTGGATTTGAAGGTAGTAAAGCGAGACAAGTTTTAGTAACAGATTTAGTTGCTTTAGATCAATTAATAGCAAACGAACAAAATTAGAATTCAATTCATGAAAAAAATAACGATATATTTCTTACTTCTTTTTGTAGTAATTTCAACAAACAGCTTTGCTCAAGACGATGATGCCAAAAAATTGTTAGATGAAGTTTCAGCACAAATGACTTCTTATACAAATATGAAAATTGAGTTTACTTCTAGTTTAAGTAACGAAGCTGCAGGAATTAAAGAAGGTGATGAACCCCTAATGAAAGGAACCATTTTTTTAGAAGGAGAAAAATACAACTTAGATTATATTGGGAATAGTTTTGTTTTTGATGGTAAAAAACTATACGTAATCAACCACGACGAAAAAGAAATTGCTATAAATAATGGTGATTTTGATACTAATGACGGATTTATTTATCCATCAAGATTATTAACTTTTTATAAAGAAGGTTATACTTTTAAATTAGGAAAAACAGCAACTATAAAGGGGTCAGAAATTCAGTTTGTAGAATTAACTCCTATAGATAGTAATTCTGATATTATAAACGTTGAGCTAGGAATTGAATTAAAAACAAAACACATTTATAAATTAATTCAAACTGGTTCAAATTCTGCTAAAACTACATTTACAATTACTTCGTTAAAAAACAATCAAAACCTACCTAAAAGCACTTTTGTTTTTAATAAAGACAGTTATTTGAAAAAGAATTACAGCATCGACTAGCTCTTTTTATAAACCAACCTTTTTATGAGAATACTAGATAAATACATATTAAAAAGTTTTTTAAAGCCATTTGTGGCTACTTTTTTAATTGTTTTATTTGTTCTTGTAATGCAAGTATTATGGTTGGCTTTTGAAGATATTGCCGGTAAAGGAATAGATATTGTTTTTATATTAAAATTCCTGTTTTACACTGCTTTAACTGTAATACCACAAGCTTTACCAATTGCAATATTACTTTCTTCAATTATGGCATTGGGCAATTTTTCTGAAAATTACGAATTTGCCGCCACTAAATCAGCCGGAATCTCTTTACAGCGTTTAATAAGGCCTTTAATGGTTTTAACAATTCTATTGAGTTTTGTTAATTTTTTGTTTTTAAATAACATATTTCCGTATGCAATGTTTAAACAAAAAAACTTGTATATAAATCTTAAAAACCAAAAACCCGCGATGGCTTTAATCCCTGGCGGATTTAACACAGAAATTCCTAATTATCAGATTAAGTTTGATGAAAAATATGGTGATAATGATAATTTTTTAAAAAATGTAATGATTTATGATTTGTCTGAAAAGAAATTGAATAAGAAAATTATCACCGCTAAAACAGGTAAAATCATCAATAAAGAAGGAAGTAAATACATGACGTTGGTTTTATACAATGGGCAATTTTTTGAAGAATATTTAAATGTAAAAACAGAGAAAAACATGCCAGCTTCTTTAGCTATTTTTGATGAATATACTATCATTATTAATATGCCAGAAGATTCTTTATTAGAAGAAGAAAATCTTAAAGATTTACCTAATATGAAAAATTTAAGTCAATTAAAAGATACAATTCCTTTTTATAATGATGATTTCAGAGAATACGTCAAAGGAAGAGCAAAAAGCTTTTATATAAACGCAGATGCAAAAAAATTAGTTTCGAATCAAAATGATAGTCTTTTAGTTAAATTAAAGCCAGAAGTTTTAAATAATTTTGACGAAAGAGCACAATTACGTTTGATTAATTCTTCAATAGCAAAAAATAACGCTGCTTTAGATATTATAAATAGTCAAAAAGAAACCTTTAAGTTTAAAAGGAAAGCATTAAATATGTTCGAAATCGAATATTACAATAGAATTGCGTTTTCTTTATCCTGTTTAATTCTCTTTTTTATTGGCGCTCCTCTAGGTTCTATCATAAGAAAAGGTGGTTTTGGTTTACCAATGATATTGGCAATTTCTATCTATGTGTTGTACTTTTTTGCTAATACTTTTGGAAGAAATTTAGCAGAAGACAGCTCTATATCAGCATTGTTGGGCTCTTGGATTTCCGCAATATTGATGATACCAATTGCAGTATTATTAACAAGAAGAGCTACAAAAGATATGGGAATCTTTAATATTGATGTATTTTTGCAGCCAATTACTACTTTTTTTAAAAAATTAATATCTAAAAAAGACACAAAAATATAATGGAGCAAACAAATAACGCTAGCATACAATTAGATTCAATTTCTGAAGCAATTGAAGACATTAGAAATGGCAAAATTATAATTGTTGTTGATGATGAAGATAGAGAAAATGAAGGAGATTTTGTTGCTGCTGCAGATAAAGTAACTCCAGAGATGATTAATTTTATGGCAACTCATGGTCGTGGATTAATTTGCGTTCCGATTACAGAAGAACGTAGTAAAGAATTGCAATTAGGAATGATGGTAAACAACAATACCGACCCTATGGAAACTGCTTTTACAGTTTCTGTAGATTTAAAAGGTAATGGAGTTACTACCGGAATTTCTGCAAAAGATAGAGCGTTAACCATAAAATCCATCATCAATCCAGCTACAAAACCTTTTGATTTAGTAAGACCAGGGCATGTTTTTCCTTTAAAAGCAAAAGAAGGCGGCGTTTTACGTAGAACTGGTCATACAGAAGCAGCAATTGATTTTGCGCGTTTATCAGGCTCTGAACCAGCTGGAGTTATTGTAGAAATAATGAATGAAGATGGTACAATGGCACGTTTACCTCAACTAATGAAAGTTGCCAAAAAATTCAATTTGAAAATTGTTTCTATAGAAGATTTAGTTGCTTATAGAATGGAACACGATTCTTTAATTGAAAAGAAAGAAGATTTTGATATCGAAACACGTTTCGGAACCTTTAGATTAAGAGCGTATCAGCAAACAAACAACGGTCAAGTTCATTTAGCATTAACACAAGGTTCTTGGAAAGAAAATGAACCCGTAATTACACGAGTAAATTCTACGTTGGTAAACAATGATATCTTAGGAACATTAACCAATAATGCTGATAAAAAATTAGACAACATGTTTAAAGCCATTACAGATGCTAATAAAGGAGCTATTTTATTTATCAATCAACAAAATCAGTCTCAGAATTTATTAAATCGTTTAGAGATTTTAAAAAAATCGCAATCTAAAGGCGAAATGAAAGCGCCACAAATAAAAATGGATAGTAAAGATTTTGGAATTGGCGCACAAATTTTGCACGATTTAAACATTCATAAAATTCGATTGGTTTCTAACACAGCACAAGAAAAACGTGTTGGTATGATTGGTTATGGTCTAGAAATTGTTGATTATGTTGGGTATTAGTGGTTAGTGAAATTTAAAAAATAGTTTTCTACTATATACCTTTTTCACTTTCAACCTTTAAAACTCTGTAACTTTACAACTCTTTTTCTTTGCCACTTTGTTACTTTCAAACTTTGTAACTCAAAAAGACACTTCTCGCCCACTTTCTAATTCGTACGGAATTTCATTTTGTTTAAAAACTCTTGCTGATACGTTTCCTTTTAACATTATAGAGTTTCCTATAACTTCTAACCAACTTCCTTCTCGTAAACCGATAACAGAAGTTGTATTATACACGTGATGTTCTTTAATTCGAGTTTCTCTAGTTTCTCCCATATGTGTTGAGCCGTCTACAGAATCTAAATAATGTGCATTGATATTAAAAGGAATATATTCTAGTGTTTTAAAACTCGGCGGATACACAATTGGCATATCATTGGTATTCATCATAGAAACACCACAAATATTGCTTCCTGCACTTGTTCCTAAATATGGTGTTCCGCTTTCTACAACTTCTTTTAAAACATCAAAAATATTGTTTAAATATATTTGATTTACCAACTCAAACGTATTTCCTCCACCAGTAAAAATTGCTTCGGCAGTTAAAATTGCTTTTGTAGGATTTTTAAACTCATGAATTCCTTTTACCTCAATATGAATTGCACTAAAAGCTGCTTTTGCTTTTGCTGTATAATCATCATAAGAAATTCCGCTTGGTCTTGCATACGGAATAAATAGCAAATTTTTAACATTTCTAAAATGGATAGAAAGTGTTGGTAATAAATAGTCTAAATATTCGCTCCCATGAATGGTTGATGTACTAGCAATAATGAGGTTTTTCATATTTCAAAAATAACGAAACTAAAGTTATTGCATCAAAAAACAGAGAATAACTTTGTGTTTTCTGCAATTTGCTTTAACAAAATTTTACAAGTACATTAATAGAGTTTTAAGAAGCATGTCGGTTTTCTTTGTGATAATGAAAAACCTAACGCTATTTATACTCTTTGTTGGAGTTTCTAACCTAATAAATTCTCAAGAGAAAAAAGCGATGGAAATTTATGGAACCATTTCTTTAGATTCTATTCCTTTAGAAAATGTTCATGTAATTAATAAGAATACATCAATTGGCGTAATTACAAATGCCAAAGGAGCTTTTAAAATAACCACTTCTGAAACTGATACACTATTTATTTCTCATATCTCAATCAAAAATAAAGAAGTTCGCATTACAAAAGAGATGTATGTGTCAAGAAAAATCGTATTAAACATAGAAGCGGCATCGTATTTTTTAGACGAAATTGTACTAAAAAAAAGAAGAAGTATTTTTTATGTAGATCCAGAAATTATGCCTGCTTATATGGTAAATGCAACAACGTTAAAACTACCTTTTACAAATATGAAGAAAATATCGAGAGCAGATAGTTTAGACATTCGTTTTAAATCTGGATTATCTATTAATTTAGTAGGATTACTAAATAGTTTAAACGGAAACGCAAAAAGAGCAAAACAATTAAAAAAATTAAAAATAACAGATTCAGAATTGTTGAAAATTAGAAAACTATTTTCAGATTTCTTTTTTGAAAAACAACTTGGAATACAAAAACCATATATCAATCAATTTTTAAATTTTTGTGTGACAAAAAATATTATTTCACATTTTAAAAAAGGAAATCAACTTAAATTAACAGAAATTCTAATCAAAGAGAGTAAAATATTTCCGTATAAAAAAATGAACGAAGAAACTTTACTAACCAATAACTAATTATAATACCGAATGGGAAAAAAAATACTCTCGCTCTTTTTCTTTTATCTACTATTCCAAATTTCTTTTTCTCAAGAAAAAAGAGCAGAAATAAATGGTGTTATTTTAAATCCATCTTCAAAAGCAATTAAAAACTCACACATTTTAAATTTAACTACTAATTCAGGAACAATTTCTAATACGGAGGGTGCATTTACAATTAAAGCAAAAAAAGGAGATTGGCTACAAATAACAAACATTCAGTTTTATCCTAAAAACATAAAAATTACCCAAAATACTCGTAAAGAACAATTTTTACGTGTTTATCTTTTACCTATTATAAATCTATTAGATGAAGTTAAACTTAAAAAAAGAATGACAGGTTTTTTACGTTTTGATAGAATTGACAAACCAAAAGATACTATTGGAAGTTTAATGAAAAACTTGGAAAAAGGAATTATGAGCATTCCTTATGCTGAAATTATGAATATGGGAATTGGTAAAGACGAACGTCATTTACAAAAACCAACTGTTACTCCTGGACAATTACCAGGTCTTGAAGGAGTTGGTGGTAGCGCTTTGATTCCATATGCAGATTTAGCTAAGAAAAGAGCTGATAGGGAATTTATAAATTTCAAAGAACAATTTCCCTTGAACCTTAAAAAATTATTTGGTGAAGATTTCTTTTTTATCCGATTAAAAATTCCAAAAGAAAAATACTATCATTTCTTAGAATATTGCAATCCATTAGGCATCGAAGAATTATATAAAAACGGAAAACATCTCGATATTCTTAAAATTTTGTTAAAAGAAAGCAAATCGTATCTACTTCTACTAGAAAACAATAAATAATTTGTTTAATAATGTTTAATTGCTCAGATTTACATACAATTACTACTTAATGAGAACAAAAAAGCTATTGCTATTTGTATTAATACTTCCACTTTTTGCTTTTACAGCACATAAATATTATTTGAGTTTAACTCAAATAAATTACAATTCTAAAAATAAATCCATAGAAGTAATTATCAATGTTTTTATTGATGACATAGAAACTGCTTTCGATAAAATATATCATAAAAAGTTTGAGTTAGATACCAAAAACGAATCAGCAGATTCAGATAAATACTTTTTAGAATATTTACAAAAAAATATAAAATTTAAAGTTGATGGAAAATCGTATGACTATAATTATATAGGTAAAGAATACGATGGCGATGTTCTATTTTTCTATTTAGAAATTAAAAATGTACTAACTATTACAGAAATAGAAATTAAAAACACTCTTTTATTAGAACATTTTCCTCAACAACAAAACCTTGTAAAATCTAAAGTTTTAAAAAAACATAAAAGCGTTATGCTTACCAAAAAAGAACAAATAGGTATTTTAAAATATTAATAATAATCACTAATTTCAACAAAACCCAATAGTATGAAAAAAATCAGTTTATTAGTTCTCTCACTAGTATTTGTTGCGGCTTCTTCTTTTGCTCAAGAAAAGAAAACCCAACAAGGGCACACAAATCAGAACAAGTTTAAACAACTTAAAGATGTTTTAGCAACACCTACAAGTCAAAGAACTGCTTCTGGAGCGCCAGGAAAAAAATATACTCAACAAAAAGTTGATTATGTAATGGATATCGTTTTAGATGACGATAAAGAAACAATAACTGGAAGTGAAACAATCACATATCACAATAATTCAGAAGACGAATTAACCTATTTATGGTTACAATTAGACCAAAATATGCGTGCTGCAGATTCTAAAACTCCAGATGTTAATCCCGATGAAATTCCTAAAGGACTTTCTAAAGATAAATATGACAAAACGTATGAAGAAAAACCTTTTGATGGTGGATTTAAAATTATGAGCGTTACAAATGTAGATGGTAGTAATTTATCAAATACTATCAATCAAACAATGATGCGTATAAATTTATCAAAGCCTTTAGCTGGTGGAGAAATATTTCAATTTAAAATTAAATGGTGGTACAAAATCAACAATCACAGAACTCAAGGTGGTAGATCTGGTTTTGAGCACTTTCCCGATGGAAACAATAACTATGTAATTGCACAATTCTTTCCAAGATTATGTGTGTATAATAACGTAGAAGGTTGGCAAAATGACCAGTTCTGGGGAAGAAGTGAATTCGCGTTAGAATTTGGAGATTATACGGTAAACATTACAACTCCAGATGACCACATGTTAGGTGCTACTGGTCGTTTAATGAACGAGAGTGATGTGTTAACCAGTACACAACAAAAAAGATTAGCAGAAGCTAAAAAATCTTATAAAGATCCTGTTGTAATTCACACTCAAGAAGAAGCAACAAAAATTGAAAAGAATAGATCTAAGAAAACAAAAACTTGGAAATTCTTTGCAGAAAATGTTAGAGATTATGCATTTGCAACTTCAAGAAAATTTATTTGGGACGGAATGGCAGTTGATATTAATGGTAAAACTGTAATGGCATATTCTTATTATTCTAGAGAAGCAAATTCTTTGTATGGAGATCATTCTACAAGAGCTGCTGCACAAACATTAAAAACCTACTCAAGATACACTTTTGATTACCCATATCATAAAGCAATTTCTGTAGATGGGCAAATGGGAATGGAATATCCAATGATTGCATTTAATCCTGGAAGACCAAATGCAGATGGAACGTATACTGATAAAATGAAATATAGAATGTTGGGTACAACAATTCATGAAGTTGGACATAACTTTTTCCCAATGATTGTAAATTCAGATGAGCGCCAATGGACTTGGATGGATGAAGGTTTAAATTCATTTGTACAAATGTTAGCAATGAGTGATTATGAAAAAGGGTATCCTTTAGGAAGAGGTTTACCAAAAAATATTGTCCCTTATATGAGCGGAGATCAATCTAAAATTGCTCCAATTATGTCTAAGGGAGATAATCTGTACAACTTTGGTGCTAATGCTTATGCAAAACCAGCAACTGCATTATGGATTTTACGTGAAACAATTATGGGACACGAATTATTTGACCATGCATTTAGAACTTACTCTCAACGTTGGATGTTTAAACACCCAACTCCAGCAGATTTCTTTAGGTCTATGGAAGATGCTTCTGCTTTAGATTTAGATTGGTTTTGGAGAGGTTGGTTTTACACTACAGATGTAACAGACATCGGAATTAAAAGTGTTAAAAAGTTTTATGCAAAACCAGAAAGCAATCAAGTAGATTTTACAGAAGACACAACTGAAGGAGCAAGTTTTAAGAAAGGAGAAGGAGCAAATTCAAAATATTTTTATGAAGTCACTTATGATAAACCAGGCGGATTGGTAATGCCAATTATTGTTGAGTTTACTTATAAAGACGGAACAAAAGAAAAGAAAACATATCCAGCTCAAATATGGAGATTGAATGACAATGAAGTTACAAAAGCAATACATTCTGATAAGGAAATTATAAACATAACAATAGATCCAGATTTAGAAACCGCAGATGTAGATTTAACAAATAATAGCTGGCCTAAAAAAGAAGAAACCAAGTTTGATACGTTTAAAAAGAAAATTAAAGGATAATAAATCATCCTATTAAAAAACTTAAAGAGGCCCTATATTTTATAGTGCCTCTTTTCTTTTTTGCTAAAAGTATGTTAAATAAATTTCATAAATTAGTACTCATGACAGATTATGAGTACTTTCATAATTATTTTTAAAAATCAATACAAACTATACACAAAATGAAAAAAATCGGATTACTCTTATTTTCTATTTTCTTAATTGTTGCTTCTGGGTTTTCCCAAGAAAAAACTGAAAAGAAAACTCAACAAGGACACACAGATCAAAACAAATTTAGACAAATGAAAGATGTATTGGCTACGCCAAATACAGTTCATACGGCTTCTGGAGCTCCAGGACATGAATATACTCAGCAAAAAGTTGATTATGTTATGGATATTCGTTTAGACGAAAATACAAATCGTATTTACGGAGATGAAACAATTACTTACTACAATAACTCTAAAGATAATTTAGAATATTTATGGGTTCAGTTAGACCAAAATATGAGAGCGGATGACTCTAAAAGTCCAGATGTAGTTTCTGGAGGAGCATCAGAATTCGTAACTCCAGACAACTTCAAACAAACGTATATGAAGGGAAATAAAGGTTTTGGTTTTAATATTGAAACTGTAGAAAGCAATGGTAAAAACTTATCGCATTTTATTAATAGTACAATGATGCGTATAAATTTACCAAACGCTTTAGCTCCTGGTCAATCATTTAACTTTAGAATTAAATGGAATTATTTAATAAACGACATTAACAAAGACGGTGGACGTTCTGGTTTAGAAACTTTTCCTGACGGAAATAACAACTATACAATTGCACAGTTTTTTCCACGTTTAGCGGTTTATAACAATGTTGAAGGTTGGCAAAATATGCAGTTCTGGGGAAGAAGTGAATTTGCTTTAGAATTTGGAGATTATGATGTGAAATTAACAGTGCCAGAAGATCATATTGTAGATGCAACTGGAGAATTACAAAATGAAGAACAAGTACTAACAAAAGCTCAACAAAAACGATGGGAACAAGCAAGAAAATCTTTTAACGATCCTGTAATAATTGTTACTCAAAAAGAAGCTGAAAAAACAGAAAAAGAACGTTCTAATAAAATGAAGACTTGGCATTTTAATGCTAAGAATGTAAGAGATTTTGCTTGGGCATCTTCACGTAAATATATTTGGGATGCAATGGCTGTTAATATTAATGGTAAAACGGCAATGGCTGTTTCTTTATATCCAAAAGAAGGAAACCCTTTATGGGAAGAGCATTCTACTAGAGCAGTTGCAAACACACTTATTGAGTATTCTAAATTAACTTTTGACTATCCATATAGCAAAGCAATTTCTGTGCATTCAGAAAGACAAGGAATGGAATATCCAATGATTTGTTTCAACTTTGGTCGTCCTAATCCTGACGGAACCTATTCTGACAGAACTAAAAAAGGAATGATTGGTGTAATTACACACGAGGTTGGTCATAATTTTTTCCCAATGATTGTCAATTCTGATGAGCGCCAATGGACTTGGATGGATGAAGGAGTAAACTCTTTTGTAGAGATTTTAGCTGAGTTAAAATATGATCCTGTATTATTTGCAATAAATCCAGCAAAAGACATTACAAGATATATGGGCGGAGATCAATCTAACATCTCTCCTATTATGTCTCAAGGAGATTATGTAAAACAATTTGGGCCAAATGCATATTCAAAACCGGCAGCTGGTTTATACATGTTAAGACAAACAATTATGGGTCCGGAATTATTTGACCATGCATTTAGAACCTATTCTAAACGCTGGATGTTTAAACACCCAACACCAGAAGATTTCTTTAGATCTATGGAAGATGCATCTGCAATGGATTTAGATTGGTTTTGGAGAGGCTGGTTCTATACAACTGATGTTACAGATATAGGAATAAAAGAAGTTAAACCTTTATACGTCACAGACAAACAAAGTGATAAAATTACAAATATTATTAAAACAAATCCTGATGCTAAAGGTTATTTTGATGGTTTAGGAGAATTGGTTTACATAACTGATAAGAAAGAAGACGCAAATCCTGCTGCTTTAAATAAGCATATAAAAGATGGGAAAAAAATTCCTTCCTTTTTATACCAAGTTGAGTTTGAAAAACCAGGTGGATTGGTAATGCCAATTATTGTTGAACTTACCTATGCAGATGGAACGAAAGAAAGAAAAACATTCCCTGCTCAAATTTGGATGAAAGATGATAACAAAGCGTTTAGAGTTTTTGCATCTACTCAAGAAATTAAGAGTATAGTTGTAGACCCAGATTTAGAAACTGCAGATGTAGATACTTCAAATAATAGCTGGCCTAAAAAAGAAGAAACGAAGTTTGATCAAATCAAAAACAAAGTAAAAGGATAGAAATCCTTTACTTATAAAAACTAAAAGCCCAATCTAAGGATTGGGCTTTTTTTATATAAAAAAAGTACTCTTTATTTCTTCTTAAATATTAAGAATAACCCAATTAAAACCAAAGGAATACTTAATACTTGCCCTGTGTTTAACGAATTAAAGATCCAGTCTTCACGACCGTCTACTTGTGCTTCTTTCAAGAATTCGATTACAAAACGTAACGACCATAAAACGGCAAAGAAAATACCAAATAAATATCCTAATTTGTGTTTGGCATCTGTTTTCCAATACATTCTCCAAAGAACAAAGAATAAAATTAAATAACTAAATGCTTCGTACAATTGTGTTGGATGTCTTGGTACTGTTTCTCCAGCGCTCTTAAAAATCACTCCAAAACTACTTCCAGTTGGTTTGCCGTAAATTTCTGAATTAAAAAAGTTCCCCATTCTAATAAAAAATCCAGCTAACGCAACCATAATCCCCATTCTATCTAAAATAAATAAAAACGGTTTATTGATTATTTTTTTGCTATAAAAGTACAATGCTGCTATAATTCCAACTGCTGCTCCATGACTAGCAAACCCTGTATAGCCTGTAAATTGCCATCCTTTTATCAATCCAAATAAAGCAGAAGAATTTGCGTTTTCTTTAAACGGTAAAATAATTTCTAATAAATGGTGCTGATAATAATCCCAACTATAAAAAAACACATCCCCTAAACGCATACCTATCAACATAGAAATGAAGGTGTACATGAAAAGTGAATCTAATTTTTCTACAGGAATTTCATCTTCAATAAAGATTCTTTTCATCAATCGTAACCCTAAAACAAAAGCTACTACAAACATTAAACTGTACCATCTAATTACAAAAAATCCTAAATCGATTCCTAATGATGGGTCCCAAACTATTGATAAAAAACTCATATTTTAATTATTTTGTCAGGTCGAGCGCAGTCGAGACCAATTTTACTAACTATTTATAAAGATCTCTCGCTAACTACGTTTCTATTTTCGAATAAAATATATTTCATTTTCAAATAATGCTCGAGGTAACAATGTTTATTTTTTCTTTTCCGGAACAGGGTCATACCCTTGTCTACCCCAAGGATGACAACTAAATATTCTTTTAATCGCTAACCAACCACCTGTAAACAAACCATGTTTTTGTAATGCTTCAATAGCATAATGAGAACATGTTGGCGAATATCTACACGATGATGGTGTATAAGGCGAAATTGCTGTTTGATAAAAACGAACCAATATAATAAATGGATATGTTAAAATCTTTTTCATTTATTTACTTTAAGATTTCTCGACTACGCTCGAAACAACATTTCACAAAATTGTTTCATTTTAAAATTAAAAATTAATTGGTTGAAAAAGTGGTTCCTTCTCTACCGTCTTTTAATTGAATTCCTAATGCTAACAATTCATCTCTAATTTGATCAGACAACGCCCAATCTTTATTATCTCTTGCTTCTTTACGAAGTTTGATTAATAATGCTACTACCCCATCAATTTTATATGAACTGTTTTGTTTTGTCTCATTGGTTAATCCTATAACATCAAAAGAAAATACGTAAATTGTTTTTTTTAAATCAGCTAAATCATCCAAAGAAATCGTTGCTTTTTGTTCTTTTAATTGATTGATAATTTTAACGGCTTCAAATAAATGAGATATTAAAATTGGTGTATTAAAATCATCATTCATCGCATCATAACATTGCTGTTTCCATTTAGAAATATCAACAGATGATGTTTTGCTAGTTTCAATAGTGTTTAATGAATTTACGGCATCCATCAATTTATAATATCCTTTTTCAGAAGCTTCTAATGCATCACTAGAAAAATCTAAAATACTTCTATAATGTGCTTGCATATTAAAGAAACGCACAACACTTGGTGCAAAAGCTTTGCTTAACACTGAATTTTCTCCAGTAATAATTTCTTTTGGCAATACAAAGTTTCCTGTTGACTTTGCCATTTTCTGACTATTTAATAACAGCATATTAGCATGCATCCAATAATTTACAGGAGGTTTTCCACTACATGTATGAGATTGTGCAATTTCACATTCGTGATGCGGAAATTTTAAATCCATTCCACCTCCATGAATATCAAATTGTTCTCCTAAGTATTTAGTACTCATAACAGAACATTCTAAATGCCACCCTGGAAAACCAACTGACCAAGGTGATGGCCAACGCATAATATGTCTGTCATCCGCTTTTTTCCAAAGTGCAAAATCTTGTGGGTTTTTCTTATCTGATTGCCCGTCTAAAGCTCTAGTATTATGAATGGCATCTTCCATTTTTCTACCAGAAAGAATTCCGTAATTATTACCGTCTTCGTTATACTTCAACACATCAAAATATACCGAACCATTTACTTCATACGCCAACCCTTTTTCTATGATTTCTTTAATCATTTCAATTTGCTCTACAAGATGACCTGTTGCGGTTGGTTCAATACTTGGTGATAAAAAATTATATTTTTCTAAGGTTTCATGGAAATCAACTGTATAACGTTGTACAACTTCCATTGGTTCAATTTCTTCTATACGCGCTTTTTTAGAAATTCTGTCTTCACCTTCATCAGCATCATTTTCTAAATGACCTGCATCCGTAATATTACGAACATACCGAACTTTATATCCTAAATGCTGTAAATAACGAAACACCATATCAAACGACATAAATGTTCTAACGTTTCCTAAATGAACGTTGCTATAAACAGTTGGTCCACAAACATACATGCCAACGCGTCCTTCTATTAGAGGTTTAAAAAGCTCTTTGCTTTTGGTAAGTGAGTTGTAGATTTTAAGCTGATTCTCTTTATAGATTCCCATTAAGTAGCATGCATTTATAGAAATGTAAAGATAGGGAGTTTTACGGAAAGAGAAAACGGGAATTTGTTAGAAGTTTGATAAAATTAAAAGTAGGTTTTTTTACTCAATAAATTAGTGTTTTTACAGGCATCAATTAAATGATTGTGTAACTCTTTTGTTTGATTCATTGTTGATTAGTTACCTTAGAGACGAACCTTTTTTCGCTCTGTTGCAAAATGTAATTATTTTATTCATAAATTTACACTAATTATTTCGGCAACTCTATTATGGCTCTCAAAAAAAAATCTGCTCTCCACGAAAAAAAAGGCGTTTTACAGCCCGAAACGACCAGTAGTTCTTCTGCACAACAAATTAAAAAAAGCAGAAGTAAGCAATTTTTGGTGGATGAATTTGTTACTAAAATTTTAGCTGGCGATATTACTTTTTTAAGTAGAGCTATTACTTTGGTAGAAAGTACCAATGCAACACATCAACAAAAAGCAAACGAAATTTTAGAACGCTGTTTGCCCCATGCAAATAAATCGATACGAATAGGAATTACCGGCGTTCCTGGTGTTGGAAAAAGTACTTTTATAGAAAGTTATGGAAAGTATTTAACCAAGCAACACAAAAAAGTTGCAGTCTTAGCTATTGACCCAACAAGTTCTGTACACAAAGGAAGTATTTTAGGCGATAAAACTAGAATGGAAGAGCTTGTGACTGACATAAATGCATTTATCAGACCTTCGCCTTCCGGAGCTTCTTTAGGTGGCGTTGCTCAAAAAACGCGCGAAACCATTATTTTATGTGAAGCTGCTGGTTTTGATACCATTATTATTGAAACGGTTGGTGTTGGACAAAGCGAAACTGCCGTACATTCTATGGTAGATTTCTTTTTACTATTAAAAATTGCTGGTGCTGGAGACGAATTACAAGGCATTAAACGCGGAATTATAGAAATGGCTGATGCTATTGTGATTAATAAAGCAGACGGAGAAAATATTCAAAATGCCAATATTGCAAAAACGGAGTTTAACAGAGCGTTGCATTTGTATCCGCCAAAAGAAAGTACTTGGCAACCAAAAGTATTAACATGTAGTGCTATTGAACATAACGGAATTGCAGAAATAGATGCACTTATTTTAACCTTTTTACAACTCACAAAAGAAAACCACTATTTCACAAAACGTAGAAACGAGCAAAACAAATATTGGTTAAAAGCTACGATAGAACAACAATTAAAAGATACGTTTTACTATAATAAAACAGTACAACAACAATTAGAAAAAGAAATACACAACTTAGAAAAAGGAACTACAACACCTTTTAATGCAGCGAAACGATTGTTAGAGTTGTAATAATAATTTGGTTTGTTTCTTATAAAAGCAATTTTCGATAACTTCGCTAACGTTTGATATAAATAATTAAAACTCGCCATATCATTTAGGCTAGCAGCAGCCCTGACCCATCCTAAAATATGTATACACTAAACAATAAGTATATGTATAATAATGACAGAGTAATTAGACTTTTGTATATATTCGCCTAACGAATGGTTTGATTGTAAAAACATAAAAATTTATGAAATATTTATTATTTCTTTTTTGCTCAAGCTTTTATCATCAAGTTTTACATCATCAGATTCTTTCCTCACAAAGAAAAACAGGTGTATTAACAAACAGGACAAATATATATACCAATATAAACAGTAAAGTGTTACAGGAAATTCTAAAAACAGATATGTTGTTTAGTAAGTATTTCAACAAAACCTTTGGTCTAAAATACATTCCGAGTCCAATAAATTTAACAGACATTACAACAGTTACCTACCCATGTAAATTACCCCTTTTAGCGGTCTTAAATTTTACGCTGCTTGGATTTATTGAAAGTCAATTTAAAACTATCTTTACCTAATGAATATTTCCCTTAAAAATCAAAGAATTCTCGTTACAGGAGCTTCCCGAGGAATTGGAAGAGCCATTGCAAAGCAACTTTCCGAATCCGGTGCTGAGGTAATCATCCACTATAATTCCAATAAGTTAGAGGCTGATAAATTAAAAAAAGAGCTTCAAAATACAAGTTTTACAGAGTCATGTGATCTTTCGGATACTGAACAGGTGAAAGGCTTTATTCCTAGACTTGTTCAAAAATATGGTCCGATATCCGCGCTGGTAAACAATGCCGGAATTTCCCCAAGTGCTGAGGATTCATTGCCTACGGATGAATGGTTGAGAATTTGGGAACAAACCTTCTCTGTAAACACAACGGCTGTCGGAATTTTATGTAAAGAATTTGTCGATCAGGCCAAAATTCAGCAGAATGGTCGAATCGTAAACATATCCTCGCGAGCAGCTTTTCGTGGTGATACGACAGATTATATAGCTTATGCCGCTTCCAAAGGGGCAATTGTAAGTCTCACTCGATCAATTGCTAGATATTACGGGAAACAAGGAATCAAAGCCTTTTTAATCGCTCCTGGATTTACCAGGACAGACATGGCCAACGCTATCCTAGAAGAATACGGTGAGGACTTTGCTTTGAAAGATATTGCGCTGAATGAACTTACAACTCCGGAAGATATCGCACCCATGATTGCCTTGCTTTGTTCTGGATTGGCAGATCATGCGACCGGAACATCAATTGACATAAACGCCGGATCATACGTTCGGTAAAACTCTCAAGCGTGAAAAACTCATTTCTTTATAAACAAATAATACAATATAATTTCGATTTAATAAATGATGAATCTAAAATTGTTTACATTTATTCAACCTTAACAATAGAACCATCACATTACAACACTGTTTTTACTTCTAATCTTGGACAGAACAAATTAGAGTAAAAATTATAAACACAACTAAAGCAACTAACATGGATATTAAAATCACCAAAACAGAAAACTCCAAATTAAAAGATATAGACTTCAACAATATTCCGTTTGGAAAGTATACTTCAGACCATATGTTTATTATGGATTATGCCAATGATCAGTGGGGTGATTTCAGAATTGTTCCTTATCAAAGTTTACAGCTCGACCCACAATCTAAAGCACTACAATATTGCCAATGTATTTTTGAAGGCATGAAGGCAACCATTGGTCCGGATGGCACTCCAAAATTGCTGCGCCCCGATTTAAATATTGAACGGTTTAATCTTTCAGCTGAACGTATGTGTATGCCTACAGTGTCGGGCGAACTGTTTTTATCAGCCCTAAAAGCAATAACCCATTTAGAAATAAACTGGATTCCTAAAGCAGAAGGAAGTGCGTTGTACCTGCGCCCCACAATGATTTCCACTGAAAGTTCTTTGGGAGTAGGTCCTTCAAGTACGTATACATTTTATATTTATGCTGCTCCTGCTCAGCCCTATTTTACAGTCCCTGTAAAACTAATTACAGAACAAAGATTAATAAGGGCAGTTCCCGGAGGCACAGGTGAAGCTAAAACAGGAGGCAATTATGCCGGTTCTTTTAAAGCTGGTCAGTTAGCAAAACAAAAGGGTTTCGATCAGGTTATCTGGCTTGAAAGCCCCCAATTTAAAAAGATACAGGAAACAGGTATGATGAATTTGTTTTTTGTTATTGGTGATTCGGTTTTAACACCAGCTCTTAACGGCGCAATTTTAAAAGGCACAACTCGTACTTATTTTATTGATATTCTTAAAGAGAAAAATATAAAGGTGGATATACGAGATATTTATATTGATGAAATTATAGAAGCATACCACAACGGAAATTTAAAAGAAGCTTTTGGTTCGGGCACAGCAGCGGTGGTTTCTCATATCTCAGAAATTACACATGGCGATGTATATATGACTTTGCCAAACACCAAAGAAGCTGAAATCAGTAATATGTTGTACAAAGAAATAAACGGACTAAGAGCAGGAATAATTGAAGACAAACACAATTGGTTAGTACCCGTTTATTAAATATTTTAAATCATTAAATCAAATATATAGTTATGCAAAAAATTAACTGGAGTGATATCCCTGTTGAACAGGTAAATTCAAAAATGAAAAGACAATTTATTCATGGAGAAAAAGTGATGATTGCTAAAATGGAGTTTGAGGACGGGTTCACTGTCCCCTGGCACTCACACGACAATGAACAAATAACCGAAGTGCAAGAAGGCGTGCTTCGTTTTTGGTTTGATGATGATGAAGATAATTTTATGGATATATTGCCTGGCGAAGCAATTATTATTCCGGGTAATCGCAGGCACAAAGCTTTAATGGTTGGCAAGGTTATAGAAATCGACACTTTTGCTCCACCACGACAAGATTGGATTGATGGGTCAGATAATTATTTAAGAAAGTAGTTGGTAAAAATAAATACAGAAATATAAAATTTAAAGATGGATTTAGGAATTCAAAACAGGGTTGCATTAATACTAGCATCAAGTAAAGGCTTGGGTAAAGCTGTTGCAATTGAATTAGCAAAAGAAGGTGCAAAAGTTATTATATGCGGTACTGATGCAGTAGCATTGGCAACAACTAAAGCCGATATTGAAGCTATTGCACCAAATAATGTAGCATCGTTTGTTTGTGATATTACTGATGAAGGCCAGCGTAAAAACCTTGTGGAGCAAAGTATAAAAGCTTTTGGTACTATTGAAATTTTAGTAACAAATACCGGTGGTCCTGCAACCGGTGCATTTGAACAATTTAATTTAGATGATTGGAAACACCTCTATAATTTATTGTTCTTAAGCGCTGTTGATATTATTCAACAGGTGTTGCCGAATATGAAGAAAAAAGGTTTCGGACGTATTTTAACCATAACTTCTGTTGCTGTTAAACAACCTGCCGACAACCTAATTTCATCAAATGCTGTTCGAACAAGTTTATTGGGTTTGGTAAAAAGCCTGTCTAACGAAGTAGCTATTCATGGCATCACGGTAAATAATTTGTTGCCGGGATACACGAATACAAACCGGCTAGAAAATCTTATTCATAAAAATCCAAAAGTAAACGAGGTAAAAGCCACCATCCCAATGAAACGGTTTGGAACACCCGAAGAGTTTGCTGCAGCCGCAGCATTCTTAGTAAGTGATCGGGCAAGTTATATTACAGGTCAATCATTGGCAGTTGATGGAGGGTGGATTAAGGGGCATTAAATTTAATTTTAACCTGTAGTCATATTTTAGGAGTAGACAGCTGAAAAACCAATGAGAATGGGATTTGACCGAACAGAAATGCGGAGAAAATGGTAGAAAAAATTAAAAATGAGAACGTAAAATAACTGGCTACAACAAAGAACTGAGTTAAAAAACAACTCTTTTATTCTTTCTGATTTATACCCTTAAATTTATAAATGTAAACTTAAGCCGTGTGTAATTAATTGCTGGTTCTGTGTGTACTCGAAAAATCCTCATAGAGAAATTCTAAACTATTTTTAAAGCAATAGTTCGAGGAATACAAAAAAACGCCTCAGAATTTAAGCTGAATTTATTTCAGTTTCTGAGGCGTTTTACTTAAAATATATATTTCTAAGAAAACCTACAAAGCCAATACTTCTTGAACTTTATCTGCAGCTTCTTGAAATTCAGTAGCAGAAATAATTTCCATTCCGCTATTGTCAATCAATGCTTTTGCTTCAACAGCGTTCGTTCCTTGTAATCTACAAATAATAGGGACATTAATTTTGTCTCCCATGTTTTTGTAAGCATCTACAACTCCTTGCGCTACTCTATCACAACGTACAATTCCACCAAAAATATTAACTAAAATTGCTTTTACGTTTTTGTCTTTTAAAATAATTCCGAAAGCAGTTTCCACACGTTGTGCATCAGCTGTTCCTCCAACATCTAAAAAGTTTGCAGGTTCTCCACCAGCTTGTTTAATTAAATCCATCGTTGCCATCGCCAAACCAGCTCCGTTTACCATACATCCAACGTTACCATCTAAATCTACATAATTTAAACCAGCAGCATTTGCTTCAACTTCAATTGGATTCTCTTCACGTAAATCGCGCATTAATGCGTAATCTTTGTGTCTGTATAATGCATTATCATCTATTGTAACCTTAGCATCAACTGCTAAAATTTTATTATCAGAGGTTTTTAATACAGGATTGATCTCAAACATTGAAGAATCTGATTTTACATACGCAGTATATAAGTTTGTTATAAAATTTACCATTTCTTTTAATGCAACTCCAGATAAACCTAAGTTAAAGGCAACTTTACGAGCTTGAAAAGGCATGATTCCTAATAAAGGATCTATTTCTTCAGTAAAAATTAAATGTGGTGTTTCTTCTGCCACAGTTTCAATATCCATTCCACCTTCAGTAGAATACATAATCATGTTTTTACCAGTATTTCTGTTTAGTAAAACAGATATGTAATATTCTTCTGGTTCAGAATCACCAGGATAATATACGTCCTCGCAAATTAACACTTGGTTCACTTTTTTTCCTTCTGCAGAAGTTTGTGGTGTAACCAGCATCATTCCAATAATACTATTAGAAATACTTTCTACCTCAGATAAGTTTTTTGCCAACTTAACTCCGCCACCTTTTCCACGTCCACCTGCATGAACTTGAGCTTTTACAACGTACCAACTTGTACCCGTTTCTACGGTTAATTGTTTTGCTGCATCTACAGCTTCTTTATGGTTTTTTGCTACTATACCGCGTTGAATTCTAACGCCAAAACTATTTAGTATTTCTTTACCTTGATATTCGTGTAAATTCATTTTTAAGAATGTTTTTTAACGCCACAAAAGTACAAATTCAAATTTAAAATAACGTATCAATTTTTATAAAATAACCTAGAAAAAAGATGTCTTAAAAAATTCATAAAATAGTAAAGAAATTAACATGATTTTATGATAATTACAATTAATCCTAAATATTTTTGCTACAGAAAATTAATTACAACTTAAGATGACAATAAAAACCTCGAAACTATTATTTCTGTTTTTCCTTTTTACAAGCGCATTTCTTTTTTCTCAAAACCACATACAAAAAAAGTCATTAAACATAAAACGTAACACAAATAAAGCACCAAAAATTGATGGTTTGCTTACGGATGATGTTTGGAAAGGGTTAGAAATTGCCAGAGATTTTATAATGATGGAGCCAAACAATGGCGAAAAAGAAGATCCAGCATATAAAACAGAAGTAAAAGTGTTATATGATGATGAAGCAATTTATGTTTCTGCAATCATGTACGATCCCGAGCCTTCTAAAATAGCAATGGAATTTACCAGTAGAGATAATACTGGACAAACAGATCATTTTACCTTAGTATTAAACCCAAGTAACGATGGTTTAAATGCTACATCGTTTGAAGTAATGGCTACAGGAACACAAGTAGATGCAAAAGTTTCTGACGGAAAAGAAGATAAAGATTGGAGTGCTGTTTGGAAAAGTGCTGTTCAAATTTTAGATAATGGCTGGTCTTTAGAAATGAAAATTCCGTATGCTACATTGCGTTTTTCTAATGAAGAAGTACAAACTTGGGGAATTCAGTTTGGAAGAAAAATAATCAACCAAAACTCACAATATACATGGAATCATATTGATAATACAGTAGGTAAATGGACACAATATGATGGAATTTTAAAAGGAATTAAAAATATTAATCCACCAACACGTTTAAGTTTTTATCCGTACGCATCTACTTCAGTTTCTCATTTTGACGGAGAAACAGAATATCGTCAAAACTTAGGAATGGATTTAAAATACGGAATTACAGAAAACTTCACGTTAGATCTAACATTGGTTCCTGATTTTGGACAAACAGCTTTTGATAATGTTACGTTAAATCTTAGTCCGTTTGAACAACGTTTTAACGAGCAAAGACAATTTTTTACAGAAGGAACCGAATTATTTAACAAAGGAAAAATGTTTTATTCGAGAAGAATTGGCAATAGACCGGTTGGTTATTATGACGCTTACGATAATTTAGCAGCTAACGAAGAAGTATTTATAAATCCAGATAAAGTAAATATGCTAAATGCTTTAAAGGTTTCTGGAAGAACAAAAGGTGGTTTAGGAATTGGGTTTTTTAATGCCATTACAGATGAAACCAAAGCAACAATTAAAAAAACTACTACACAAGGAAACACAGCTGTAGATGAGTATTATTATAAAGTAACTGAGCCTTTTGCAAACTACAACGTATTAGTTTTAGATAAACAGTTCAATCAAAATTCTTCTCTTACATTTATCAATACCAATGTTTTAAGAGAAGGAGAATATAGAGACGCAAATGTTACCGGCTTATTATATCATTTAACAAATAAATCAAATACCTATTTTACTGACGGATATATAAAAACAAGTAATATTAAAGAAAACGGAGCAACAGAAACAGGTTATGCTTTTGATTCTAGTATCGCTAAAATTGCTGGTAATTGGCAAGGAGAAGTTGGTTATAATATGGAAGATGATACCTTTAATTATAATGACTTAGGTTTTCAAAGAAGAAACAATCAACAAACCATCTATTTATGGGGGAGTTATAAAATCTTACAACCTGTTGGTAAATTCAATGACTTTAAAGTAAGCTTTAGATTGTTTAATAGCTTTTTATATAACCCAGGAGTTTACACAGGAAACAGTTATAAAATTGGATTTTTTGCAAACACAAATAAACGTTTTTCTTTTGGTTTTAATGCAAGTGGGAAAATTGGAAAACAAAAAGATTTCTACGAACCAAGAAGAGCTATTTCAGAACAACTTTATTTAGAGAGAAATTCAGAAATTGATTTTGACGGGCTTATATCTACAGATTTCAGAAAAAAGTTTGCCTTTGATTTAAAAGGAAATACCAGAAAAGTATTTGGAACAGATCAAACAGGATTTGGTTTTGAATTTGGACCAAGATATCGTTTTAGCAACAAAATGTCTTTAGTTTATAGATTTAAGTTTAATAGTTCTAAAAACGAAATTGGCTACGTAAATAATAATAATAATAATATTATTATTTTTGGCAAAAGAGGTTCTGATTCTTACGAAAATAGTTTATCAGGTATATATAGCTTTAGTACAAAATCTTCTGTATCATTATCTTTTAGACATTATTGGCAAACCGTAAAATATAATAGTCAATTTTATAGTTTAAATACAGACGGAACATTAGCCGATCATACATATACAAATAATCATGATGTAAATTATAATAGCTGGAATTTAGATTTAAATTACTTATGGGAATTTGCTCCAGGAAGTCAGTTGACTGCTTTTTACAGAAACTCAATATTTAATGCTAACGATCAATCTGCATTAAACTTTATTAATAACATTGATGATTTATTTAATCAACCAGCATTACACACTTTTTCTATAAAGTTTGTTTATTTTATTGATTACAACAATATTAAAAATATATTTTAATTTCCATTAAATACATGTAAAGACCTTGTTCTGTTAAAGCTTCAAGGTCTTTTGCTTTTTGTAACTTATTTTTAATACTTTCGTGGTATTGATATATAATTATGATAATTGCTAAAAACATACATAAATCTTACGGCAACGTTTCTGTTTTAAAAGGCGTGGATTTACATATTAAAAAAGGTGAAGTTGTTGCAATTGTTGGTCCTTCAGGAGCAGGAAAAACAACATTATTACAAATAATTGGAACTTTAGACAAACCTCAAACAGATGTAGATTATGAGTTGATTTTGAATTCCGTTTCTCTAAAAGGAGTTTCAGACAGTCAAATTTCTAAATTTAGAAATCAACACATCGGGTTTATTTTTCAATTTCATCAATTATTACCAGAATTTACTGCATTAGAAAATGTATGTATTCCTGCATATATTGCAAAAAAAGAAAAAAAGGAGACCGAAAAAAGAGCAAAAGAGTTATTAGATTTTTTAGGCTTAGAAGATCGACATCAACACAAACCAAATCAGCTTTCTGGCGGAGAACAACAGCGTGTTGCAGTTGCTAGAGCGTTGATAAATAATCCCTCTGTAATTCTAGCTGATGAACCAAGCGGGAATTTAGATTCTACGTCTGCAAAAAATTTGCACGAACTTTTCTTTAAGTTAAGAGATGAGTTCAATCAAACCTTTGTAATGGTAACACATAATGAGGAATTAGCGGCAATGGCAGACAGAACTTTAACCATGAAAGATGGTTTTATTATCTAAGAAAACTTTCTCTAAATACTAACGATGTCAATCCATAAAGCTGATTTAAAAGAATTTTTAGACGAAAAAGTTGCCTTATACAACAATCCTAAATTTATTGAATCTGATCCTATTCAAATTCCACATTTGTTTTCAAAAAAAGAAGATATAGAAATTGCAGGGTTTTTAACTGCTACAATTGCTTGGGGAAATCGAAAAATGATTATCAGAAACGCTCAGAAGTTGATGGAATTGCTAGAGTTTTCTCCACATGATTTTATTCTAAACCATCAAGAAAAAGATTTAAGTAGGTTTAAAAATTTTGTACACAGAACGTTTAATTCGATTGATGCTGTACAGTTTATAAAGTCATTACAACATATATATCAAAATCATAGCGGATTAGAGCAATCGCTCGCTATTAAAGACAAATCACAGAATTATAGAACAGCAATTTCTAGCTTTAAAGAGTTGTTTTTTGAAATTCCACACCAACAAAGAACACAGAAACATATTTCTGATCCAATGAAAGGTTCTGCAGCAAAAAGAATAAATATGTTTTTACGTTGGATGGTTAGAAATGATACTTGTGGCGTTGACTTTGGAATTTGGATGACACACAATCCTGCAAACATTTCCTGTCCGATTGATGTACATTCAGGAAATGTAGCAAGAAAACTCGGATTATTAGAAAGAAAACAAAACGATTGGAAAGCCGTTATTGATTTAGATGAAAATTTACGTCTTTTAGATAAAAATGATCCTTCTAAATACGATTTTGCTTTATTTGGATTGGGCGTTTTTGAAAAATTTTAATTCAAAAAAAGTATGATTAGTTTAGTTATATTTGAAATCTAATTACAACGTATGCAATTTAAACATCCAGAAATTTTATACTTTTTAGGGTTCATACTAATCCCTATTTTAGTACATTTATTTCAGTTGCAAAAGTTTAAAAAAACACCTTTTACAAACGTTGCTTTTTTACAAAAAATCATACTCCAAACTCGTAAAAGCTCAACGCTAAAAAAATGGATCATTTTAGCATCAAGAATACTGCTTTTTACAGCAATCATTATTGCCTTTTCTCAACCGTATTTTAGCTCTAAAAAAGCAGAAGAAAAACAACATACATTTATCTATTTAGACAATTCTTTAAGTTTAAGTTCTAAAGGAGAAAAAGGCCTTTTATTACAAAACTCCATTAAAGAAATTATAGAAAATACTTCAGAAAAAGAAACGTACAGTTTACTGACAAATTCTGATTTCTATGAAAAAATAAACTCAATCGAGCTTAAAAAAGTGCTATTAAAACTACAAACTAACGCTTCTTCTAGAGGCTTAGAAGAAGTTTTACTAAAAATTAAAGGTTCTGAATTAAATGAAATTAATACTTTATATAAATCGATATTGATATCTGATTTTCAAATAGATAATAAAAATAAAAAAATAGATTTCACAAATGTAACATCTCCTGTTTCGTTCATAAAATTGAATTCAGCACAAAAAAACAACCTTTCTATTGATAGCCTTTTTATAGAAAATCAAAACGACAATATTTTTCTAGTACATGTTGTAATAAAAAATCAAGGTGATTTAAAAAATAATATTTCTATTGCACTTTACAATAACGAAACGGTTGTTTCAAAACAAACATTCTCTATCAAAGAAAATGAAGAAAAGAGCATTTCATTCCCTATTCAGAATCAAGAGAGAATAAACGGAAAAATTATACTCGATTTTGATGATGCTTATAATTTTGATAACACCTTTTATTTCACGCTAAATTCAACTAAAAAAATAAACGTTTTTAGCATTGGAAAAAACCATGAATTCTTATCAAAAATTTACACTGAAAATGAATTCAATTTCGCCTCGAGTTCTTTGCAAAATATCAACTATAATGTACTGCAAAAACAAGAGCTAATCATTTTAAATGAACTAGAAGAATTGCCAATACCTTTAATTACATTTTTGCAAAATCATTTAAAAGAAGGAAAAAGTTTGATTGTAATTCCGAATACAAATACCAACCTAAATTCTTACAATTCGTTTTTTAATAGAATAAACGCTGGCAATATTTCTTATAAAGTCTCCGATTCTTTAAAAATCACCAATATCAACTTTAAAAATCCGTTTTTTAAGAATGTTTTTTCTAAAGATGTTTCGAATTTTCAATATCCAACTGTAAAAAGCTATTACAATTCTAATTTCAAACAAGCATCAAGCATCATACGCTTTGAAAATCAGCAAGATTTCATCAATCAAACTTCATTAAAAAAAGGAAATCTTTTTTGGATTGCAAGTTCTTTAAACACTAGCAATAGTAACTTTACAAGTTCTCCGTTAGTGGTTCCTGTTTTTTATAACTTCGGAAAATTTAGTGCAAAATACCCAAAACTATATTATATAATTGGAGAACCAAATTTTATTGACATTGCAACTGTTCTAAAAAAAGACGAAGTAGTAACGATAAAAAATAACACAACTTCATTTATTCCTTTACAACAGTTATATACTACAAAAATTACTTTAGAAACCACAGACAATCCAGAAATACAAGGCTTATATACTATAAATAAGGATACTGTAGTTTTAGAAACTATTGCTTACAACTATAATTCATCAGAAAGTAAATTGCAGTTTTTAAACATTAAAGAAGAAATTAAAGGCAATAAAAATCTTCAATATTCTGAATCTATTGCTGATGTTTTACATAAAAATACAGAGAAAAATAAAGTTACTTGGCTTTGGAAATGGTTTTTAGCCCTAGCTATTGTATCTTTGATCTTTGAAATATTGATTTTAAAATTCTTAAAACTATGAGTACGCTACTAAAATCAGCTACTATAATAGACGCTAGCAGTCAATTCAATAATCAAAAAAAAGATATTTTAATTACCAATGGCGTAATTGAAAAGATCGAAAACTCAATTCCAACTAAATCAAATTACAACGTTGTAAAATTAGAAAACCTACATGTTTCTTGTGGATGGTTTGATACAAGTGTATCGTTTGGAGAGCCAGGTTTTGAAGAAAGAGAGACCATTGCAAACGGACTAAATACTGCTGCCAAAAGTGGTTTTACAACAGTAGCAATTAACTCAAATACAAATCCGTTTATAGACAACAAATCTGCTGTTGAGTTTTTAATAAACAAAGGAAAAGGTTTTGCTACTAAACTCTTTCCTATTGCCTCTTTAACTCAAAAAAGCGAAGGAAAAGAAATGGCAGAATTGTACGACATGCAACAATCTGGAGCAATTGCTTTTGGAGATTACAACAAATCGGTTGCCAATGACAACTTGATGAAAGTCGCTTTATTATACGCTCAAAATTTTGACGGACTGGTATTAAGCTTCCCTAATAATAACTCAATTGCAGCTGAAGGTTTGGCTAACGAAGGTAATAACAGCACAAAGTTAGGCCTAAAAGGAATACCTGCTTTAGCAGAACATTTACAAATTGCTAGAGATTTATTTTTACTTGAATATACTGGCGGAAAATTACATATTCCAACAATTTCTACAGCAGAATCTGTAAAACTTATTAAAGGAGCAAAAAAACAGGGATTATATGTAACATGCAGTGTAAGTGCACATCATTTAACGTTGACTGATGATGAATTACATGGATTTGACAGCAATGTAAAAGTTACGCCGCCATTACGAACTCAAAAAGATTGCAATGCGCTTGTAAAAGGCGTAAAAAGTGGAATTATAGACATCATAACTTCAGATCATAACCCTATAGATATTGAGCATAAAAAAGTAGAATTTAGCACTGCAAAAAATGGAACAATCGGTTTAGAAAGTTGTTTTGGCGCAGTAAATTCAGTATTAACTTTAGAAGAAAGCATCGAAGCATTAACGACAAAACCTCGCGCTATTTTTGATTTAAAAAGCACTTCTATAGCAATTGGAGAAAAAGCAGATATCAGCTTATTCAATCCAAAATTAAACTATACGTTTGCAAAAGAAAACATCTTATCAACTTCTAAAAATTCAACATTTTTAGGAAAAAAATTGAACGGAAAAGCTTACGGAATCTTTGCTAACAATCAATTGGTTATCAATTAATATTTATGAATTCAGAATTGCATTATATTGTTCATCAACCTAAAATTGAACAAGAAAACCCACCTTTATTAATTTTACTACATGGCTACGGAAGTAACGAAGAAGATTTATTTTCTTTCGCCTCAGAATTACCAGAAGAATTGTTAATTGTAAGTGCAAGAGCACCATTTGATATGAATTTTGGTGGTTATGCTTGGTATGCAATTACGTTGGATGCAAATGATGAAAAATTTTCTGATTTAGATGAAGCTAGACAATCTTTAACAAAGATTGCAAACTTTATAGAATATATAAAATTAACGTATAAAACCAACCCTAAAAACACTTTTTTGTTAGGATTTAGCCAAGGTGCAATTTTAAGTTATGCCTTGAGTTTAAATTACCCAAACAAAGTGCAACATGTAATTGCTTTAAGTGGATACATTAACGAAGAATTAGTTGCTAAAGAAGTTTCTTGTTTAAACATTTATACAGATTATTATATCTCTCACGGCTCTGTAGATCAGGTTTTACCTGTAGAATGGGCACGGAAAGCCCCAGAATATTTAAACACCAATAAACTGCAGAATGTATATTCAGAATATCCTGTAGGACACGGAGTTGCGCCACAAAACTTTTACAGTTTTAAATCTTGGATTGAAGAGCGTTTGTAATTTATATAGTTTTTCTAAACTTGTTTTTTAACTATCTTTCGCTACGTGTGCTGAACTTGTTTCAGTAACGTTTGATATAACGAATTAAAACTCGCCATATCATTTTAAAGTTAGCGAATCTCCAAAAACTACACATCAATTTTCAAACCATCATACCCTAAAAATACATTGCTTGGTAATGTTTTTTCAACTTCATCATGAAACCCTAATCGGTGGCTAATATGAGAGAAATAAGTGCGTTCTGGGTTAATTTCTTTTACAAAATCAAGCGCTTCTTCTAAATTAAAATGTGTTGGATGTGGTTCTTGTCGCAAGGCATTTACAACCAATACTTTTACGCCTTTGAGTTTTTCTTTTTCTACTTCAGAAATGGTTTTTACATCTGTTAAATACGCGAAATCATCAAAACGATAACACGTTACAGGTAAGGTTCCGTGTAATACTTCAATTGGTGTAACTTCTACTCCATCTAAATAAAAAGCAGTATCATCAACAACATTTACGACAACTTTTGGCGCACCAGGATATCTGTCTTTTGCAATAAAAATATATTCAAAACGCTTTTGCAAGCTATATAAAGTTCTTTTATCTGCATAAATTGGCACTTCTCCCATTTGATAACTATACGGTCTTACATCATCAAAACCTGCTGTATGATCAGAATGTTCGTGTGTAAACAAAACTCCGTTAATGCTTTGTACATTTTCTCGCAACATTTGTGTTCTAAAGTCTGGACCACAATCAACAATATAATTTACATCATTCCAAGAAATCATAATAGAAGAACGCAATCGTTTATCTTTTGTATTTTTAGACAAACAAACTGGATGATTATTTGCAATCATTGGTATCCCTTGAGAAGTTCCGGTGCCTAAAAAAGTAATTTTCATAAACGATAAAAGTGTTCTATACACTTACAAAAATAATATAAAAATTAACTAGAAATGCTTAATTTTAGTACATTTGTTATATAAAACATTTATCAATGTCTATTACTTTAAAAGGAGATCAAAAAATTAACGCAGTACCAACTACAAAAAGCAAATCATTACGCGTAAATTTAAATGCACATATATACGGAACATTTGCAGAAATTGGTGCTGGTCAAGAAACGGTTCGTAATTTTTTTAGAGCTGGTGGAGCTTCAGGTACTATTGCAAAGGCAATGAGTGCCTATGATAAAGATTTTTCTGATGCCATTTACGGAATTGAATCTGATAATCGATATGTTACTGAGTCAAGATTAAAAACCATGCTTTCTCATGAAATTAATTTGATTGAAGAACGGTTAAGCAGAAAAAAACATCCAGATAAATTATTTTTTAGTTACGCAAATACTGTTGAAACAATAAACTTTAGCAAAAAATTTAAAGGTCATGGTTGGATCGGAGTTCGTTTTCAATTAGACCCATTAGAAGAATACAATGAAATTCTATTGCATTTACGCTTTAAAGAAACTGATGCGCGTTTACAACAAGAAACCTTAGGTGTTTTAGGTGTAAATTTAATCTATGGTGCGTTTTACCTGAACGACAACCCAAAAGAATTGGTTAAATCTTTTTACGACAACTTAAACAAAGATCAGCTAGAAATTGATATGATTAATTTCTCTGGCCCACGTTTTATGTATGTTGATAATCGTTTAATGAGTTTACAGCTGGTGAAAAATGGCATGACAAATGCCGTAATGTTTGACTCTGAAGGACGAAATTTATTACCAGCACAGGTGTTATACAAAAAAAACATTTTGGTTTTACGCGGTAGTTTTAGACCTGTTACCAAGGTAAATATGGATATGTACGAGAAATCTAAAGAAATATTCTTTAGTGAAAAGAAAGTAGATCCAAATAATACACAAATAATTTTTGAAATCACTTTAGCAAATTTAAGAGCCGAAGGAGAAATTAATGAGCGTGACTTTTTAGACAGAGCCGAATTACTATGTTCTCTTGGACAAAGTGTAATGATTACCAATTTTCAAGAATATTTTAAATTGGTAGACTATTTTAGTGAGTTTACTAAAGAAAGAATGGCTTTAGCGATGGGTGTATATAATCTAATTCAAATTTTTGACGAAAAGTATTATCGCACTGTTAGTGGTGGTATTTTAGAAGCATTCGGAAAACTTTTTTACAGAGATTTAAAAGTGTATATGTATCCGTATAAAGATGAGAAAACTGGAGAATATATCACTAGCGAAAATCTAAAAGTGCATCCAAGAGTGAAAGAATTATATAAGTTCTTTAAGCATAACGGAAAGCTAATAGATATTAAAGATTACAATCCAGAAATACTACACATTTTCTCTAGAAGAGTTCTAAAAATGATTACGAGCAACCAAGAAGGATGGGAAGAAATGTTACCAGAAGGAATTGCAGAATTGATAAAGAAAGATAGACTTTTTGGGTATGTAAAGAGAAAAAAAGCAGTTAAATAATTTTTAACTTAAACCTTTTTCTTTTCTTATTGTCTAAAACAAAAACGATTAGTTGATAGACGAAATAAATTTCATAAAACAGCTACAAAATGCTCAAACAAAGGAGCAAGCATTTAGAAAGCTTGTAGCAACTTATAAAGAACGTTTGTATTGGCATATCCGTAAAATTGTTGTTTCTCATGATGATGCTGATGATGTTTTACAAAATACTTTTATCAAAATTTTTAGAGGAATAGCTAATTTTAAACAAGAAAGTCAACTTTTTTCTTGGATGTATAGAATTGCAACAAACGAATCTATTAGTTTTATTAATAAAAGAGCAAAAGAAAATAAT
>JBDNGO010000055.1:0-3042 GCA_041689245.1 Flavobacteriaceae bacterium
ATAATTTATAAACTCACTTGTATTTTTACTGAAATCAAAATAAAGCACCTAAATTTCAATTTTAAGCAAAAAAACATTCAAAACTTGAAATATTATTAAAAACAAAAATAAATAAGCTAAAGAGTTTATCAGCAGACCCTATATAGACTGAATATCAGTTTATTACGCTCAGTATCTTCGTCGCGTAAAATGCCAAGAAGAATAGGGTAAAAATCCCCCTTACGCGTTCGTGGTACACTAAGCCCTATTTCTTTTCCAAATCCCTTTATAAAGCGAGGGCGATATCCATTAGCATAATCACCAGACTCTTCTAGGTGTAGTTTTCTCTCAGATTTCATTAAAACTTCTAATGATAATTTCATTATTTTATTAAATCCATCTTTTTCATTTGCAACATCTTGCAAAATTTCCGTAATTTGTTCTTGTGTAAAGTTCATATTTGTGTGTTTTTTATGTTATGATTTAAAACTACTAAATATTTACTTTACACACTTTTTTAGGACAGTATCTAATTAGCTCAATTCTTGAAATTTTCTGCGGAACTCTAGAGGTTTTTTTATATTTAACAATATCTCTTTAGTGCCACCAGTACCATTTATTTGAATATTTCCATAACCCAAAATTCTACCAAGTATACTTTGATTTACATTTACACTTTCAATTTTATTAAGGTTCAATTCAATAGTTTTTCTGCTTATTAAACCAGTTTTAGCAATAACACGTTTGTTTGTTACAGCAAATTCGTCCGTCCAACTATCAATTAGCGGTGCAATAAATAATGTAAAAATGGCTCGAAAGCTAAAGAAAATTATCCAATGATAAGTTGTTTCATATTCAACTATTTCGCCACTTATAAGATTATTATTTACATATGTTCCCATATTTTATTTTTATTAAAAAATTGGTAATATAAACAAAGTTTCTTTCTTCTGAAAGAAACTTTGTTTATAAAAATTAGATGGTGCTATAATTATAAGAATCACGATATCTTCTAACCTTACCAGTTGCAAGAGAAACATTTAGTTCTCATCCTGCCCAGTTTGCAGAATTAACAGGACTTCCCATGCCATAATTATATAATTTAATTTTTTGTCTACTCTATTCAGTTTTCGACTTCCCTGTTTTTATAAAAATTTCGCTTTTATTGTTGTAACTGCATTTGTGTATGTCCTGTCAGTAGTGGCAGTGCCAATTGCGTTAAACTTCCACTCACCATTATGTTTGTAAAAAACACCTAACACCATAACTACATGCCCAGCGAAAGAGGATTCTTTGCCAATTTTATATTCAGCAACAACATTTGTAACTCTTTCGTTTGTACCCTCATAAATTCTAACTGCCGCATGAGGAATTGTAGCGAAATCTTGTTCTCTGAAACTAGTTAGAAAAACTGCGATTTTTTCAACATTGGATTGAAGTTTTGATAAATCTACCGTTACAATTTCATTGTCAAGTCCATCATCACCACCTACGTCACCTTGTGTGTCATCACCTGAATGTTTCAAAGCACCTGTAGGGGAATCCCATTTTTCACCAAATCCAATAATTTCAACAGTGTTTTTGTTACCATCAAAAGTAGCTACATATAAGTCTAAATCAACACTATCGCCATTTGGCATAGCTCCCCAGTTAGCACCGGCACAGAACTTTATTAGTGCGCCACCAGAACCTTTTTGCAGATTAATTTTCTGCCCTTTTACTAAATTTACTGCCATAATTTTAAGTTTTAAATTGTTTATAAACCAAATTTTTCTACAAACTTAGCAAGACCACCAGCATAACCAGTTCCAATTGCTTTAAATTTCCATGCTCCATCTTTTTTATAAAGATTCCCAAATTCAACTGCTGTTTCAATTGAATAATCTTCTCCTAAGTCATATTTCAGGACTTCTTCATTGGTAGATGGGTCGTATATACGAACAAAAGCATTTCTAACCTGACCAAAATTTTGACGTCTAGCTTCAGCTTCGTGAATAGTAACAACAAATGTTATTGAATCGCAATTTGCTGGCACTTTAGACAAATCAACTTTAATTGATTCATCATCGCCATCACCTGCACCAGTTAGATTATCACCTGTATGTTCAAGGCAGCCATCAGTACTTTTTAAATTATTGAAATAAATAAAATTAGCAGCCGATAAACATTTGCCATCAGCACCTAACATGAATGCCGAAGCATCTAAATCAAACGGACTTCCTTCAGTATCGTTAACATCCCAGCCCATACCAACTGTAAATTTCTGTAGCGATGCACCTATCGGTGCATTTCCGCCTTTTGTTAAATTAATTCCCATTTTTTTTGTTTTTATTGATTTGATTAATAATTTAAATTGCTTGTAATTTTGTAGATAATTTAGTTGCTTTTGCTTTAATATTAGCAAGGATTGCCTTTTCAACATCATCCATCGATCCGTCTTTCATAATTTTTGCAATTAGCCATTCAGCTTCGGTATCATCAACTTCATTAGGGCTGGTTTCATCTTCCAACACATATTTAGAAATTGCTTCAACCATTAATGCTTGCCAGCTTGCGTGGTTTGCTTTGCCAGAAACAGCATCATTGATTTCAAAAAGCCATTCAGCTTCTTTAACATCAACTTTTGCACCACTAGCGCCACCAGCACCATAAATAATACTTTTAATTGTTTTTACTTCCGCTTCGTCAATAACTCCATCTTCAAGAATTACGTTTTTGAAACTGGCAAGAACAAAATCCTGAAATTTATCGCAAGTATCTGTTGCTTTTTCGATAATTTTTAGCAATAAAGCCTGTTCAATTTCATCAATTTTACCGTCACCTTGAATTTTTCCAATTAAGTAATCAGCTTCTTCGTCATCAACAGAACCATAAGATGTGTCATCTTTTAATAGGTGGTCTGTGATAGCTTTAACAAACAAATCTTTCCAAGAATAATGATTTTCCTTTCCAGAGACTGCATCATTTAATTCAAACATAAAATCGGCTTCTTCTCTGTCGATTTTACCGTCTTCATAAACTGCATTCTTAATTGTAATTACTTCTTCTGCATCAATCACGCCA
>JBDNGO010000056.1:0-27290 GCA_041689245.1 Flavobacteriaceae bacterium
AAATGATTAAACAAGTTTGAAACTCCATTGAAACCATCCATATTATTAGATGTTATTCTTGGTAAAAAGCCAAGACTTGTTAAAGGATGTTCTAAGCCTAACATTCCAGACTTCAGGATTAATAGAGTAATCAATCCGAAGATTCCCATTCCCATATATTTAGTTTTCGCTAAACTATTTACAAATAAAGCAATCATACAAAAAACTACGAATTGCACTCCGTAATGATAAAATAACGATGCATACAAACCGAATTCAAAATTTGAATACCCTAAGGCCATTTGAAACGAAATACACATAATTACTCCAACTGTAGTTAAGATTACAGGAAGTAAAATTAATGCACTAAATTTTGACAAAAAGAACACACTGTTTTTAACAGGAGTAGCATCAATAATTAAATTAAAATTTAAACTACGCTCTTTCCAAACAATTTCTGAACTGTAAAAAACAATTAAGATTAAACTAAAAATTGTTAACGGATTTACAATTAGTTTTATCAATTGGTTTGTAAACGGATATACGCTTACACCATATTCTCCACCACTTACTAATGTTGAATATAATTCTGAAAATACGATGAATACCCACATTAAAAGCACAGCAATAAAAGGTAAACTCTTAAAAACACTTTTTAATTCCAGTTTTAATAATGAGAAGAATGCCAGTTCTTTAGCTTTAAAATTTGAAGCTGCTTTCAATGGTTTATATGCTAACAATGGTAGTTTAGAAGCTGCTAATTTTTTCCCTTGTGCTAAACTTGTTTCAGTAGCTTTCTTAACTTTCTTTGCTATTTCCCTAAAAGTAAACAGTTTATAGGTTCCTAATAAAATTCCAAAAGCAATACTTAACCAAATCAATCTGTTCCATAAAAATATTCCTGAAAAAGATAATAGTTGAGTGTTTTTTTGATACGGTGTCCAAAACTGTGTTTGCTCAAAAAATGCGGCAATACCAAAAGGATCTGCAAGAGCAGCTATTGTCATACTTTCTGGTGAAGCTGGTGTTGCTTGCGCTAACAAAGGTGAGTTTAAAAAGATAGAACTTATAAAATATAACATATACACAAATACAGCGCTCACATAGGTTGCTGTACTGTTTTTTGTAAGGGTCGCTACTGAAAATATAATAGTTGTACTCACAAAGACATTAGGAACTACAATATATAACCATGGCTGTAAATACGTCATTAATTGAAAATCGGCAACACGTTCTGTATCTAAATCGGCAGAATAATTACCAAAAATATATCCAATTAAAAAGGGTGAAAATGCCAATAAACTAAATAAAAATGTTCCTAAAAAACGACTCCAAAAATAGTGTCCTTTTTTAATTGATGAACTATAAATTAAACCTTCCATTTTGTGCTGCTTATCTCTAAGCATGGCACTTATTGCAAAAAACATAATCACAAATAAACTTCCTAAAGTAAATAAACTGGTATGAAAATATACTTGAAAAGGCGCATTAAAGTTTACACCTTGTGGCGCAAAACCTTGTCTACCAACAAAAACACCCAACGCTAAAAATAATAGTGCTAATAAAGGGAATGCACGTTGTTTAAACTGATAAAAAACTTCGAATTCTAATAATTTTTTAAACATAACTTAGGCTGTTTTAGTTTCTTGTTGAAATACTATTGTGAAGTAAAAATCTTCTAAATTTGGAATAATCATTTCAAAACATTTTTCTGGTTTGTTGTCTGATAAAACTCTAATTTGAGTTTCTCCTGCAACCAATTTTGTAGAAATAACATCAAATGCTTTTTTGTAAACATCAATGTCTTTTTTAGGAATAATTTTGCTCCAAATCTTGCCTTCAATACTTGCTACTAATTCTTTTGGGCTTCCTTGAGAGATGATTTCTCCATTAGATAATATTGCCATTTTTGGGCATAAATTTCTAACATCTTCTACAATGTGCGTAGATAAAATAACGATGACGTTTTCTCCAATTTCACTTAATAAGTTTAGGAAACGATTACTTTCCTCTGGGTCTAATCCAGCAGTTGGCTCATCAACAATTATTATTTGTGGGTTTCCTAGTAAGGCTTGAGCAATACCAAAACGCTGACGCATACCTCCAGAAAAAGTGTACACTGATTTTTTACGATGTTGATACAAATTAACTTGCTGTAACAAAGCAGTAACTTGCTCTTTACGATCTTTTTTATTTAAGACACCTTTTAAAACGGCTAAATGATCTAACAATTTCTCAGCAGATATTTTTGGATACACACCAAATTCTTGAGGTAAATAGCCCAAATGTTTTCTAACCTTAGTTGGTTGTTTTACAATATCAACATTATTAAATTCAATATTTCCAGAAGTTGGTTCTTGCAAAGAAGCAATCGTTCGCATTAGTGATGATTTTCCTGCGCCATTTGCTCCTAACAGTCCAAACATGCCGTTGGTAATTTCGAGATTAATTCCGTTTAAGGCTTTTACACCATTTGGATATGTTTTTGTTAGATTATTGATTAGTAATGTGTTCATGTCTGTTTGTTTTTAAATTGATGTACTTCAAAAAGGGGATCTTATCTAAAACGTCTTTTAGAGTTCCAGATATAACTATTGGTTTTGCTTGATTTGCTGGTGATTTGATTGTTGTTTAAAGTTCTCAAAATTTATATGTTTTGATTAATTTGATACAAACATAAAATGAATAGAAAGCGCTTTCTAATTAATATGATATATGGTGTTTTTATAAAGTTATACATAGTAAAAAACTGTCTCAATCACGTTCATCCAGAAAATAGTCGTGTTGATATTAATTATTGTAGTGTGCATCAATTTTCTTGTGAAGACAGTTTAACAATGTTACTTTTGACCTATGATTAAGTTTTTAAAAAAATACAAAGCATTTATATTTGGGTTTTCAATAATTGTCCCAATATTCTATCTGTTAGATTATTTAGGTATAATTCTTCTTCCTGAAGAAAGAACATATGAGATATTTATTTTCGCATTTATTTGGGGAATACTAATTGCATTACCTATTCATAATTTTAATTACTTAAAAAGAAAAAAGGATGCAGTAATTAAGGTTGTTAGCTTGTTTGTTTTGTTTTTTGTAGCCATTACTATAGATGGTTATATGAAATTACCAGACAACCCTATTACTTTTATTTTGCTATTGGGGTTTTGGCTTGGATTAGCGTACCTGTTAGTGCCTTCTTTTTTCGAAAAATACTGGAAATTAATAGCGTTTATTTATACACCCTTATTTCTATATTTTATTTATTTGAGATTATTTTCGGGAGATTTGGAAGCCTATTTAAAAATTAAAGAAGAGTTTCCGTTTTTTATATTCTTTATTCCCATTCCAATTTTATTTTCACTTTGGATTTTTGAGCAATGGAAATGGTTACAAAACTTAAAAGCAGAGAAATTGGAAACAGAATTATCACTATTAAAAGCACAAATAAACCCACACTTTTTCTTTAATACCTTAAATAACTTATATGCGTTAACGATTAAAAATTCAGAAAAAGCTCCAGAAGTTATTTTAAAATTATCAGACATGATGCGTTATACCATCTATGAAGGAGAAAAAGAATCTGTAAAGCTACAAGATGAAATAGAATATTTAAAAAACTATATTGAATTACATAAAATTCGATATAAAAAAACGGTTGAAATCACTTTTAATCACGATGTTGATACAAGTTTAACTATTGCGCCTTTATTATTCATTATCCTTTTAGAAAACGCCTTTAAACACGGAATAGATTCACTTTCTGAAAATGCTTTTGTTACAATAGATTTATATGAAGAAGATAAATTTATCTATTTTATAATTGAAAACAACTTTGATCCAAAAGAAAAAAGCGAATCTGGTGGAATTGGATTAAAAAACCTAAAAAGAAGATTATCTTTATTGTATAAAGATAATCATGAATTGAAGGTTGACATCACAAATAACAGCTATAAAACAACTTTAAAAATAGCAAAACATGCTTAAATATATCATCATAGACGACGAACCTTTGGCACACGAAATTATAGAAGAGTTTTGTAGTATGTTACCACATGTACAATTAGAAAAGAATTGTTACAACGCTATGGAAGCAATGCAGTTTTTAAATGAAAACACAATCGATTTTATGTTTTTAGATATTAACATGCCTAAATTAAGAGGATTAGATTTTCTAAAAACATTAACAAATCCACCTAAAACGATTATTACTACAGCCTATAAAGAACACGCTTTAGAAGGATTTGAGTTGAATGTAAAAGATTACTTGTTAAAACCTTTTAGTTTTGATCGGTTTGTAAAAGCTGTAAATAAAGTAACTAAAAACGAAAATATTCCATCAAAAACAGCGGTTATTTCTACAAATACAGACACGCATAAATTCTTTGTAAAAGGCGATAAAAAGCAGCATCAAATTGATGTGTCTACTATCTTATATATTGAAGCTTATGGTAATTACACAAAACTTTTTCTTAAAGACGAAATGATTGTAAGTCATGAAAAAATATCTTATTATGAAACCTTTTTAGAAAACAAAGGATTTTTAAGAATTCATAAATCTTTTATGGTTGCCATAGATAAAATAAAAGTAATAGAAGGTAATCGAATTTTTATAAACGAGCATAAAATTCCAATTGGTCAAACGTATAAGAGCAATATAAATAAGCTATACAATAGTTAATTACCATTCCATACACATTTCACTTCTCTCCTTTCGTCGTTTCGTAAAAAGCGTATTCCATTAAATTTTTAAAGTAAGATTTGAGAAAAAAAAATAAAAGAAGATTGGTATTGTACCAAGCTTTTTACCAAAGCAAAGTAACATAATGCAGAACATTATAATACAAATATATAGTAATTTCTGTATAGCCGTATTTCAGGCTATTTACACATAATTGTAGATATAGTGCCTTTAGGTCTATATCGTCAACAATTATGTTAAAAGAAATTTAGGGGGAAGACTACATTTCTATCATTGGTATAGATCAAGTAAAATATACATCTATAAAACCTTTCTGACACAAAGGATTGGTGAAGTTACTATAAATTTCACTAAAGAATAAGTACAGCAATTAAGCTGCAACAAAATATACCACTGTCAATAAAGACAAGATAAACTCCATCAAAGCTTATCAAAAAATTGGGTTCAAAAAATTAAAGAACTTGTAATTGATATTGGCAATGGCAACGTAATAGACGATTACAAAATCGAGAAGATTCTTATAAATTAACAGTCTAACTTTCATTTTAAGTGTTTAATTTGGTACTTTTAGAACATATTAAAAAAAACCAACTTTTTCAACTATTAAATTCTTATTATGAAACGCTTTACAACTTTTCTTTGTATTGTTCTCTTGTTATTCAATTTTCAGAACCTTACAGCACAAAACTCAAGTCAAGACACTGAAATTCCAAAAGATTTTTACGGTCAATTAGAATGGCGAAATATCGGACCTAATAGAGGTGGACGCTCTCTAGGAGCTGCTGGAAGCCCAGGAAGAACAAACGAATACTATTTTGGTGCCACAGGAGGAGGCTTATGGAAAACCGTTGATGGTGGAAACGATTGGTTTCCAGTTACAGATGGTCAAGTAACCAGCTCATCTGTTGGTGCAGTAGCAGTTGCTGAAACCAATCCTGATATTGTATATATAGGAATGGGAGAAGTTCAACTTAGAGGAAGTATCACACAAGGTGATGGTGTTTATAAAACCATCGATGGAGGGAAAACATGGAGGCATATGGGGTTGGAGGAAACGCAAGCCATTGCACGCATTCGTGTTCATCCAACAAATCCTGATATTGTTTACGTTGCTGCTTTAGGTCATCCTTATGGAGACAATCCCGAACGAGGTGTCTTTAAAAGTACAGATGGCGGAAACACATGGAAAAAAACATTATTTGTTAGCGAAAAAGCTGGTGCAGTAGATCTAATAATAGACCGAAATAACCCAAAAGTTTTGTATGCAAGTACATGGCAAGTGCAACGTAAGGCATGGCAAATGTGGGGAGGAGGACCAGATTGTAAGCTCTGGAAAAGTACTGATGGAGGTGAAACCTGGTCAGACTTAACACAAAATGCTGGAATGCCAAAAGGTCCAATTGGAAAAATAGGTGTAACCGTTTCTCCTGCAGATTCTAATAGAGTTTGGGCCATTGTTGAAGCAAATGAAGGAGGCGTTTTTAGATCAGATGATGCTGGTAAAACATGGATTCGCACCAATGATGAACGCAAATTAAGACAGCGTGCTTTTTATTATTCAAGAATTTATGCAGATCCTTGGAACAAGGATATTGTTTATGGCTTAAATACTGGTTTATACAAATCAAATGATGGCGGAAAAACCTTTGATATTACGATTCAAGTACCTCATGGTGATAATCATGATTTATGGATAGATCCAAACAATCCAGACCGTATGATAAACTCCAATGATGGTGGAGGGAATGTAACCATTAATGGTGGAAAAAGCTGGACAGAACAAGATTATATTACAACTCAATTATATCATGTAATGACTACAAGTGATGTGCCTTATCACGTAGCTGGTGCTCAACAAGACAATAGTACAGTTGCCGTACCAAGTGATGGATGGAGTCATATGCTAGGAAGAGGCCCTAATCATGGTTGGTATTATGCCGTTGGTGGTGGAGAAAGTGGATGGATAACGCAACATCCAACAAAACCAGATATTTTTTATGCTGGAAGTCAAGGAGCTCTTTTAACACGTTATGATAGAAGCAATGGCCAAGAAAGAGACATTCAAGTATATCCTCGTTTTTTCTCTGGAGAGCCAGCAAGTGCATTGCCTGAACGATGGCAATGGACCTTCCCTATCATGTTTGCACCACAAGATGAAAATGTGATGTATACATGCTCACAACATGTTTGGAAAACTACGAACGATGGGCAGTCTTGGGAAAAAATTAGTCCAGATTTAACCTATGCAGATCCTTCAACTCTTGGTAAAACTGGAGGTGTCATTACTATGGATATGAATGGTCCTGAAATTTATGCTACTGTTTTTGCTTTGGCACCTTCAAGTCATGATATTAATACTATTTGGGCAGGATCTGATGATGGCAAAATGCACATCACAAGAGATGGTGGAAAAAACTGGACAGATATTACACCTGAAGGTCTCCCTAAATTTTCTAGAATTAGTATCATTGACGAATCTATTCACAATCCTGGAACTTTATACATTGCTGCTAATCGCTATCAAGTAGACGATAGAGAACCTTATGTTTTTAAAACGAATGACTACGGAAAAACGTGGACAAAAATAATAAACGGAATCGCAAAAGGTCATTTTGCAAGAGCAGTGCGAGAAGATCCTGTAAGACCAGGTTTGTTGTTTTTAGCAACAGAACATGGTGTTTATTTTTCTATGAATGATGGCGAATTATGGCAAAGTCTTCAATTGAAACTTCCGGACACACCAATACGTGATCTTGTTATAAAAGATAACGATGTTGTTATTGGTTCTCATGGAAGAGGTTTTTGGATCTTAGACAACATACAGCCATTACGTCAATTTAAAGGCGAAATGAAAAATCAAAAAGCAGTTCTTTTTGAACCAGCTGATCCTATAAGAGGTGTTTATGATCTTGATATTCAATATTATTTAAGTGAACAAGCCGATAGTATTACTTTTGAAATATTGGATGCGAATGGCAACGTTATTTCAACACAAACTGGTGATAAGCCTGAATATAAAAAGGATCCGAATACTCCGTCGTGGGAAAGAGGTCCAGAAAAACCAAAAACGGCTAAAGGATTGAATAATTTCAGTTGGAATTTACGCTATCTTGGTGCAACAACCTTTGACGGAATGATTATTTGGAGTGGAAGTCCTGCAAGAGGTCCAAAAGCACCTCTTGGTAATTATAAAGTTAGAATGAAAGTAGGAGATTATTCTAAAACGTATGATTTTGTTATAAAAATGGATCCGAATTTAAAAGGCATCACTGAAGCAGATTTGCAAGAACAATTTGAATTGGCTTCTAAAATCATGAATAAAACAAGTGCAGCGAATGAAGCTGTGATACAAATTAGACTTATTAAATCACAAATAGACGCAGCTAAAGACAAAATTTCAAATTCAAATTACAAAAACACAGTAACACCCTTTTTACAGAAGATTTCTGTTATTGAAGAAGATTTGTACCAAGTGAAAAATCAGTCTGGACAAGATCCATTAAACTTCCCAATTAAGCTGAATAACAGATTGGCTTCTTTAAGACGAAGTATGGAAAATGGCGATGCCAAACCAACTGATGGTGCCTATAAAGTTTTTAAAGAACTATCTGCTGAATTAGAGCAACACTTAGGTAAGTTAAATCAAACTTTAAGTTCAGATTTACCAAGTATAAATAAGCTCTTAAAAAAAGCGGGTAAAAAAGAAATTACGAAATAATAGTTATAGTTTTTCTATTAAAATAGCTGCAATAGTTTTAATACCATCAACATAATTGCCTAAACGAATATTTTCGTTTGGGCTATGTTGATTATGATCTGGATTAACTGTAGGTAAAGCTACAGTACTTAAAAAAGTGATGCCGCTAAATAGAGCGTAAAATAAAGCAAATAATTTTGTATTATCTTTAAGCATATCATTAACTGGCATCATTCCTATTAAAATCAATGAAGCATTATAAATGCATCAACCCAATAAATTTTCGCAAAAAAAATGGTAACCAATAGTACCAATTGCTAAAGAAAACACAATTAGAATAGTTGAAAACAGGAACCCTTTGGTTATGATCAGGATAAACTCCACGCGGTACATTATAGTACCTTTTTATTTAGCTATCATTTTCCACTGATTCAATAGTTCCTTCACACGGATATCTAATAGATTCACTGCTTCTGTCGTTTTTACAGTAGGCATTTCATCGGCACTTTGCAGTACATTTATGAGGTACAATAATTTAGACTGAAGTCCAACTAAGGTTTCATCTGCTAAATCGCTCGCTCGAATACTGCCATACATGAAGCTACCGCTTTGAGGAACACCACTGCCTCTATAATTATTTAAGGTTGTTTGCAACTCCTTTTTCGAGTTTTGGGTGGCTAGCTTGTGGTCAATACTTTCCCGTATCGTTTGCAATTTGTTATAATTCGCGTAGCAACGCAAAGAAAGTTGGGTTTGCAGGTCTATCGCTTTTGGGCTTAGTTGCGAACGTGGATCAAGTTTTACCGCAATGCTACGTTCAGTAGTTATTCCATCTATAATTAGTTGTACCCGATAGTTGCCTGGCGCTACAAAAGGACCGACAGGTCCGCTAGCTGTATTGTATTGTACCGCCGCAATATCATAGCTTCTCGAAGCTCCTTGAGGCGATTGGTAATGCAGGTTCCAAACAAAGCGCTGATGTCCTTGTTTTGTTGATAACACCTGTACTGGTCGTGCCCAATAAGTTGGATGTCGCATTTGTGTAGAATCTAATACTTCTGCTATATCGTCACTTGAAAACTCAGTAACCAATTGACCTTTTTGATCGAGAATATTGAGCTTAACTTTTTTAGCAACCTCTCCTAAATAATAATCAATTAAGGCGCCATCAGGCGGATTTTGTCCGGTTGGTTCTTCTGGAGGCAAAGGCGTATCACTAAACATATTAAAACGCACGCGTATGGTCTCACTGGGCTGGAATAAATAATTTTTTTGAGATTGTAACTTTGTTAATTGGCGCAGTGGACTAAAATCATCTAGAATCCAGATTGAACGTCCATGTGTACCAATAACCAAATCGTTTTGGTGAATAACCAAATCGCGAATCGAAGAAGCCGGCATGTTTAGTTGCAGTGATTGCCAAGAAGCACCGTCATTATTAGAAAAATACACCGCGCGTTCGGTTCCAGCAAACAATAAGCCTTGCTGTTTATGGTCTTCGCGTACTACATTTACAGGTCCTGAAGGATTCATGCCAGACACCACTTCGCTCCAGTTCTTACCAAAATCGTGGGTTTTATAAATATGGGGTTTCATATCGTTTTTTCGAATTGCATTTACAGCGATATAAGCCGTACCGCTATTAAAATGACTGGCATCAATTTGTGAAATTTTATCCCAGGATGTCAATGCAGGTGGAGTCACATTTTCCCATGTATTACCGCCATTGGTGGTTATATGTACCAGACCATCATCAGTACCTGCCCAAATGATGTTTTTATCAAGAGGAGAAGGTCCTATAGCATAGACTATAGCACGTTGTGGCATATTTTTTTGTGCATCCGTAGTATAGTTACCTACACTTTTCGGTACTTCCGGTTGTATTTTTGTTAAATCTGGACTGATCTGCTGCCAATTTTGACCACCATCTAGGGTCTTCCAAACCACATTGGTACCAAAGAGCAACATATTGTCATCGGCAGGATGAAATAAGAGAGGCATGCTTCTTAGGTATCTCACTTTTCCAGAACGCAATACTTCTGGACCTACATATTGACTTTGTCCTGTTTTTTTATTAAAGCGGGTTACTCGACCCCCATAAATAATATTCGAATCTTTCGGGTCTGGTGCTACATAAGCATATTCGTCAGCCCCAACACCCATAAATTCTCTAAAGGAAATTTGACCACCGTTGCTTCTACTTGCTACGGCGATGGCACCACTTTCTTGTTGACCTCCATAAACCCAGTAAGGAAATTGATTATCGGTAGCAACATGGTACAATTGGGCTGTAGGTTGGTTATACCAGGAGCTCCATGTTTTTCCTGCATTTACGGTGATTACAGCTCCTTGATCTGCCGCAAACAACCTAATTTGAGGGTGTAATGGATTGATCCAAAGTCGTTGATAATCATCTCCTCCTGGTGCTCCTTTTATAGAGGTCCAAGTTTTTCCAGCATCATCTGAACGATACGAAGCCACATTAGCAACAAACACAACGTTTTCGTTGGTTGGATGCACTTGTATATCCCGTCCCAAAAGGCGTCTGTTGGTAGCCACCAAAACCCAACTTTCACCGGCATTGTCACTTCTGTAAATCCCTCCATTTTTTTCAGCACTAACCATAGCATACATCCGTTTCGAGTTGCTTAAAGAAATCGTCACCCATACTCTACCTAGACCATCATCAGCTCCAGGTAAGCCTTTGGTTATTTTATTCCAGGTTTCACCACCATCCGTAGATTTGTATAAGCCGCTATTGGTACCCGAAAAGTTAGCGTTTTCCCAAGGACCTTCTTGATGCTCCCATAGAGTTGCAAACAAAATTTTAGAATTGTTTGGGTCAAGTTCCACTTGAATTGCCCCAGTCTGTGAGTTGATATATAAAGTTTTTTTCCATGTTTTTCCACCGTCAACCGATTTAAAAATACCGCGTGTAGTGTTGGCGCCATAAGGATGACCCATTCCAGCTACAAAAACGATATTCGGGTTGGTTGGATGCACAATCACTCGACTAATTTGTTGAATGTCTCCCAAGCCAATATGTTGCCAGTGTTTACCACCATCGATTGTTTTAAACATCCCATCACCTACCGATAAATCAGGTCGATGCATTCCTTCACCAGTTCCTACATAGATAATATTTGGATCGCTGGGCGATACGGCCAAGTCACCAACAGAACCGGTCGGTGCCTCGTCAAAAATAGGATTCCATGTACGACCATAATCGTCTGTTTTCCATACGCCACCATTGTTTACACCGATAAAAAATACATTGGGTTGTGTAGGGATACCTACAGCACCTACTGTCCTTCCTGCTCGGAACGGACCAATCATTCGATAGTTTAATTGTTGGTATTCAGTAGAATTGGTTTGTGAAAAAGTTAGAGAAACAGCGAAAATAACGAAGAAGTAACAAACAAGGTTGCGCATAATTTTAAGTATTTTGGTTCAGTCTTTCAAAAATACATTTTTTTTTAATACGTTTTACCATTGTTTATAAACAAGCGGTCTGTCGTTTTGTATTTCAGCTATTTTACGGGTATCCCTAGTAAATTAAATTTAGAGGCTTTCATTTCCATAATATGCATTACTTTTGTCCTTATTATGATACACTAAACAGTCATCACGTTAATTTCTATGCCTTTTAAAAAATTACATTCCGATCTAAAAGAGATGTTAGCCTCTCTAGAAATGACAATACCTACTCCTTTTCAGAGCGCTAGCATTCCAATCATAAAAAGTGGGGCCAATATCTTTTGTACGGCCTCAAAAGGAACCGGAAAAACGACCACGCTTATCCTTACTACGTTGCAAAAATTAAAATGTGAGGAAGTTGGAAATGTTCCAAGAGCTTTAGTTTTAGTAGAAAATACAGAAAAAGCATCAGAATTGTATGAGGCTTTTTTAAGTTATACTAAATACAATTCCTTACGAGTTTATTTTGGGGATGAAAAGCTTCATATTGATGTGCTAAAATCAGAAATTTTTGAAGGTGTGGACATTCTTATTTCTACACCTAAAACCTTAAATAAGTTACTTTTATTAGAAGGCCTAAATACGACTCAATTAAAGATATTTAGTATAGACGATGCTGAATTTTTAGTTGAAAAAAAATCTTATGCTGCACTGATGGCGATTACGCAAAGCATTCATAAATGCCAGTTTGTACTCTACTCAGAAAAAATGCAACCAATTTTAAAACGCTTTGAGTCCAATTTTATGCAATACTCTAAAAAAGTAGCTATTTAAGTTTTTACTGATCTCTACTTTCTTATTGCTATAATCCCCAAACAAAAAACGAAGACATGACGATACCTAAACTACATTATATTTCTCAAGGAAGCTCTCCAAAAGAACATCTGGAAAACATCCAAAAAGCGTGTGCATCTGGTGCAGAATTAGTTCAAATCCATTTAAAAAATGTTTCAGAAAAAAAATTTTTAAAATTGGCAGAAGAAGCTAGAGAAATGACTTCTCATTTTCAAACCAGATTAATTATTAGCGAGCATTATAAAATAGCAAAAACCGTTAAAGCTGATGGTGTACATTTAGGTAAAACAGACTGCTGCCCAACTATAGCAAGAAAGCATTTATACACATGGCAAATTATTGGTGGGACAGCAAATACTTTGCAAGACTGTGAAATATTAATTAAAAAAGAAGTCGATTATATTGGTTTAGGTCCCTTTAGATCTAAAGTAATTGAAGACACCATTCCTCCTGTTTTAGGTTTAAACGGTTATACTGGAATTATAGAAGCTTTAAAAACCGAAACTCCAATTATTGGTGTTGGAGACATCACCACAAAAGATGTTAAACAGATATTAGAAACGGGTATTTCCGGAATTGCTGTATCTGAAGAAATTACTCATGATTTTAATACTATAAAAACATTTAACCAATTACTAAACGCATCTTTAACAGACGAGAAACGCTATACATTTTAAATAAAAGACAAAAGAGATTCTTTACTATGATTTGGTATTATAACAATCGTCTAATCCCAATAAACACTAAAATTAGTGCTGTGTACCCTATAAAAAATGGAATAATAGCATCTTTGTAGCCTAAAACTAACATGTAGCTTATTATTAAAAGTTGGAATCCTAACCCAAAAATGGAGATAGCAGTCATAAAGATGCTTGGGAATCGTTTACTTTTAGATGCATTGGGATCTAGTTTATAAATTGTTTTATCAAACACGCCATAGAAAAATTTATAAATAGCGAATAGTAAGTTTACATTTTTTTGTGTTTCTCCCATTAATGCTACTGGCGTATCATATTCAAAAATTCTACTCGTGGTGTCACCATTTAAATTATTTCTCAAAATAACATAGTAATAGTTATATAAAGTACCTTGTAATTGGGTTCCCAAGAAAGCAAGAAAGCTATATATCAAATGAACCTCTGTAGTATACCATAATGCTATAAAAATAAACAAATTTAAAATTATATCAGAAACAGAATCAAGATAACGCCCTGTATATGAAGGTGTTTCTTTTAATCTCGCTAACTCACCATCAGCAGCATCTAAAATAGATTTTAATACTAAGAAAAAAGATGCCGCCCATAAACAATCAACGAGTATGCAATAAATTGCGATCAAACCAGAAATAACAAAACAAATTGTTACATGAATAGGTGTAAACGAAGTTTCTTTTAAAGAATTAGCTATAATTCTTGCAATAGGCCTTCCGTAATCTGAAAGATCTATAAACTTATGTGTGCTAGGTAATTTTGACATACTAATTTGTTAAATTCTGTTTTATACTAATTCAATCTACTACCCTTTCTTTGAAATATATGCTAAACAACCTTAAATGCTGAATATAAACAATATATGATGACAAATATAGTTTTATCTGTTTAACTAATTATGTAATTTATTAAACAAAAATAAACTATCTTTACACTGTAAGCAGTTACTTAAAAAAATAAGGTCAATTATCGATATGAATAAAACAGCAATTATACGTTGTGAACATTTCAATGCAGCACATAGATTACATAATACTAATTGGAGTGATGAAAAAAATAGTGCAGTTTTTGGGTTATGCAATAACCCAAATTATCACGGACATAATTATGATTTAGAAGTTAAGATTATTGGTTTTTGTCAACCTGAAACAGGGTATGTAATTGATACAAAAATTCTTTCAGACCTAATTAAAGAGAAAATACTTAATAGGTTTGATCATAAAAACTTAAACTTAGATACAATAGAATTTAAAAGTTTAAACCCAACTGCCGAAAACATCGCTAAGGTCATATATAATATTCTAAAACCAGAATTAAGTGTGGACCTAGAATTAAAAATTAAACTTTATGAAACAGCAAGAAATTATGTTGAATACCCATATTAAAGAGAATACATTTAATGAATTCTCTGAAGAAGAAATAGGCGACGATCATCTTTATACTGGTTTAGAAAACCCAATGAAATCAGATGCCTTTACTATATCAGATTATGAAAAAAAAGAAAAAATATCAGATCTATTTGCACAAATAATGGACGTAATGGGTATTGACCTAAATGATGATTCGTTAAAAGGGACTCCCAATAGAGTTGCAAAAATGTATATTGATGAAATTTTTTCTGGTCTAAATCCTAAGAATAAACCTAAGATTGCATTATTTGACAATAAGTATAAATATAACCAAATGCTGGTTGAAAAGAATATTACTTTTTATTCTAATTGCGAACATCACTTTGTTCCAATAATTGGTAAAGCTCATATATCATATGTCTCTTCAGGGAGAGTTATAGGACTTTCTAAATTGAATAGGATTGTACAGTATTACGCAAAACGACCGCAAGTACAAGAACGATTAACAAATCAAATTGCAATAGAACTGAAGACTATCTTAGATACAGATGACATAGCAGTTATCATTGATGCAAAGCATCTATGTGTTTCTTCTCGTGGAGTTAAGGATGATACTTCAGCAACAGTTACCTCCTATTATAGTGGTGTATTTAACAAACCACATAAAATTGCTGAATTACAAAATTATTTAAACCAATAAACGATTCAATTAATAAAAAAGAAAAAATAGTAAAAAATATTATTTATGAGGCCAAGGTTAGCATCTAGGTTTTATGTTGCATAATAATTTAACAACAACTTTTGTTTTGTTGAATTGGTGGACAAGCAACGGTTCCATAAGAACAGAACACACAGCAATCCCCTTCTTTAGGTTTTAATATCTCTTTGCAATTTTCACAATCATAAAAAAATTGACAAGCAGTTGTTGGCATTTCTTCTTCTTTTTTATGTCCACATTTTGGACAAGTAATTGTAGATTTTAATACTACTTCCATTATTTAATAATTTTATAGCCAGTTTTTTTAACTGCATCTTCAATTTCGTTATTGGTAACTTTTGTTTTATCATACTTAACAATTGTATTACCTTTTTCGTGATTTGCTTTCACTTCAATTATTCCCTCAAGTTTGTTCACTTCACTTTCTATATGTACTTCACAACCTGTACAAGTCATTCCTTTAATGTTATATTCAACTTCGCTAATGTTTGATTCTTTTACATAAACGACTTCCTTACTTGTGTTAGAATAAAATATTTGAGAATAATATGGAAATGCCAGCATTAGTCCTGCGAATAAAGTAACTATTAGCAAAAACTTCTTTGAGTTTATAAACGTTGGATTTTCTTCCTCGCAATCACAATCAATTTCTTGTTTTTGTGGTTTAAGTTTTTGATACCAAGCTAATGATACCAACAAAATTGTAAGAGCTATTAAATAAGGTCTAAATGGTTCAATCCAAGAAAATGTTGAAGCAATTCCACTTGTTCCAGCAATTAAAGCTAAAATTGGAGTGATGCAACATAATGATGCTGCTATTGCTGTAATAATTGTTATCCCTATTAACTTTTTTTCTTTACTCATAACGATTCTGTTAAAACACTGCTATTATCTAATATTTTAAAAAAAGGATTTAATAAGGATAGTTTATCTTTTGTGATCGAATAAAAGATAGTTTGAGCTTCCTTTTTTGAGTAAATAAGGTTTCTGTCCTTTAGTTTTCTCAAATGTTGTGAAATAGCCGAAACATTCATTTCCAAAATATCGCTTAAATCACAAACACAAAGACGACCTTCTTTGTTCAGTAAGTACAGTAGTTTTAATCTAACAGAATTTCCAGTTAAACTTAAAATGCTTGAAAGTTCATCAAAAGAGCTATTCAGATTATGTACTACTTCCCTACAACCTATTATTTGTTTAGCATCAGCTTCTAATCTTATGCAAATATCATTTTTCATAATTCAAATATATAATTATTTTCTTATTTAAGCAAATACTAAAATACAAATGACAAATTGAGAATTAAATATCATTACACACACTTTATGATTTCCTCCTACGTTATCTCAATTTTGTTAGGTAAAGGCTAGCACAATAAGTGTTTTATTAAAATTATAGATAATGATAGATGAATGAAATTTTGTTAATAATTAACCTTTTTTCGAAACAAACAATTGTTCTTCTCCATTAGGTAGCAACAGTGATTTTTTATAGACAAAACCAGATTTTTCATAAAAATATCTAAGAGAATGGTCTTCAATAGTCAGCCAATATGATTTTGTAGTATCTAATGCTAATAATTCAGACAACCAAATAGAGCCATAATTTTTATTTCTTTTCTCAAGCGGAACCCAAACATATCCAATGTACAGGTATCCTTTAGAAAACCAGTAATTCGCTTCATTTTTATAGGCGCCCATTTCTGTCAAAGTTTCAGAAAAAATAATGCCTCCAGCACAAATTTCATCATCAATTTTAAGAATGTAGAATTTAGAATTCGCTGTTTGCTCCTTGCCTATTAATGCTAAGCTTTCTTCCCAATCTGATGGTAATAAGGAGATAAATACTGATGGGTTTTTCGAAATATCCTCTAATAAAATTCTCATTTTATAATAGTCCCCAAGACCAAAGTTTATCTGAATCTTCTTGCCAACGATCGCCAATATCTGTACGGTAATAACAGTTATTTATAATAATGTTTTGCACCCGATTGTACATATTTCGTTGAGCATCTTTCATTGTTAAGCCCGTGCCACTTATTAAAAGAGCAATACCTGTATCACCTGTTATCAACCATTCGTCGTTAACTTTTTTTAAATGCATAGGATGTAGACCTTCTTTCATGCTTTTCTTAAAAATAACAACTGAATCTTTAGAAAAAAGACGAAATGTTTTTTTATCATCATAAGGAAATGGAGGGACCACTATAAAAACACCTACTTGAAAGCCTTTTTTAACATTGATATAAAACTTTTCACCTTGAGCTAACTTGAAAAAGAATGCTCCTAAAGGTTCATTAATACCGGCATTCTGTATCATAATTTGTGGATACCCAAACCTAGAAGTAAACTCTAAAGGGTAAATTCCGTTACCATTAACAATACAATTAATATCAATATGACCAATAAAGTTTGCTTTCGCAAAGGTTGCTTCAAACTTTTTTAGGGTAGCATCAAAAATTGGTGAATGTTTACTCCAAAACATACTGGTTCCCATTTCTCCCGTAGAAACACCAAGTTCTTTAGGAAATAATTTTTTATGTTCAAATGTGATATTTATAGGTGTAATAAATTCTTTTCCATTAAAAAATGAAGCAACAGAAATCTCTACTCCTTTTACTTTTTTTTGTAATTGAAAATCTCCAAAATTATTACCCCAAGATTTTTCATATGCTCTTAAAACTCTTATAATATCTAGCCCTTCATCATCATTTCCTACAAAAAGTAATTGTTTTAATTCTTGTGTTTCTCCAGATGGCTTAATTACATATACATCAGGATTTTTCTCTATAAAACTAATAGCATCTTGAAAATTTGTAAACTCATAAGAAGGTAATACTTTAATTTTATGTTTTTTAAGTTCTTTATGCCCAAAATTACGATCCATTTCTAATAAATCTGTATAGATAGATCCACCAACAACAAGCTTTCCTGAATTTCTAAGTTCCTCACAAATAGCACCATATCCTGTATAGTCAAAAATAAGAAGGTCAGCCCAATCAATATATTTTTTCCAGTCTGTAACCTTTGTACAAAATCCAAAACCAATTTCTTTACAGTTTTTTTCTTCGATAAACATTTTTAAATGATGTCCTTCTTGTTGAAGTGTATTTGCAATATCTAAGGTTTCTCCATATTTAGAGATTAGAAGAATATTTTTCGCAGTTAAATCATTATTTTTCAATTTCTATTTTTTAAATTACCATATTTTATGTCCTTTTTACTCGAAATGAAACTTAAAAAATCACTTTCAAAAAAGTGTTTAAATGTACTATTATTATTAACAGAATTTACAAAGCTTTAAAATTTAGTTTATAAGTGTTTTACTCTTTAGCTAGCTATATAATTATACTCTAGAATTTTTTATTTAAACATAAAACTGAAAGTAAAATTACAGAAAATAGTGTTAAAATTAAGAGCAAATGATGTTTTGGCAGTTTTAGAACCAATAATTAATTTATAAAAAAAACTAAATTGATAATATCTACCAATCAATAGGAAAATAATCTTTCAAAAATTTCCCACACCAATGTTTACCAGTATTAATACCATCGATTAATGGATCCATCACTCTTGCGGCACCATCTACGATATCCAAAGGTGGTTGAAAATCGTGAATAGCAACTTTCTTTTTAGATAATTCAGCTGGGTTTTCATCTGTTACCCAACCTGTATCTACGGCATTCATGTAAATACCAGATTTTGCAAACGTAGATGCAGACGTATGTGTTAACATATTTAAGGCAGCTTTTGCCATATTTGTATGTGGATGTCTGTCTGCTTTTTTAAATCGATGAAACTTTCCTTCCATTGCTGTAACATTGATAATGTGTTTTTTACCTGTATTTACTTTCATCATTACATTAGATAAACGATTACACAAAACAAAAGGCGCTACTGCATTAACTAATTGTACTTCTACCATTTCTGTGGTTTCAATTTCTCCTAATTTTAAACGCCAGCTATTGGTTTTTCTCAAATCTACTTGTTGTAAATCGGCATCTAATTCACCTTCAGGAAATACTTCCGCTGTTTGTAAAGAGTTATCAAAACTATACGGAATTTGAGATAATTCTGCTGAATTTCGTAAACCAATTCCTGGCTCTGGTCCGTGCCAAGTAACTGGTAACATATTGTTTTTACTAGTTTTAGAAGTGCCAATACTTAAATTTGATAATTCTTTTAAACAGCTGGTATGGGCTTTTAATAACGTTTGCGCCAATTTAGGAAGTTGATCTACCGGTAATTTTTCATTTTTCATTAAATGAAAATAAAATCCTGACGGTCGTCTTACGGTTTGTGCTGCATTATTGATTAAAATATCTAATCGGTCGTATTTTTGCTCTATATAATTGCAGAAAATCTCTACGCTTGGTATGTGTCTTAAATCGAGCCCGTGAATATGTAAACGATCACTCCAATCGTTGTAATCTTCTTCTTTAGAAAAACGGATAGCAGAGTCTGCAGGAAAACGTGTGGTAGCTACTACGGTAGCTCCAGAGCGCAATAGCATTAAGGTAATATGATATCCTATTTTTAATCTAGACCCTGTAATTACAGCGACTTGATCTTTTAAATCTGTGGTTTGAAAACGTTTTGCATAATTTAAATCACCGCATTCTTTACACATCGTATCATAAAAATGGTGCAATTTGGTATAGACTGTTTTACACACATAACAGTTCCTTGGTGATTCTAATTCCAACGTATCTTCATTTAAGGCCGCTGCTCCTAGTAATTTTGGTGCTAGAAATAAGGCAGCTTCACGTGCAGATCTAATACCAGTTGTTTTTCTTGCATGGGTATCTTTCGCAATCATTTTACGCTTCACAGCTTTTTTGGCGTCTTTTCTTCGACGTTCAAATTCAGCACGATTGGGTCTAGTTAATTCTCCTGCAGCTTTGAAAAGAGCTATTCTTTGCGCTTCTGGGATTTCGAAAAGTTGATTAGTGTCCGCTAATAATTGCTGTAGTGTAGTGATACAAGTTACGATATCTAAATTCGATTTTTTTTTACTCATATCAAACTACTTCATTTTTATTTTTGGCTATTTCAGAATGATAATTAGCATCATTTTTATGTGGGGACGAAATTACTTTTTTTTAATGAATTTATTTGGGCGGATATTGTAAACTAAAAAAGCCCATCAATATTGATGGGCTTTATATAAACTTGTAGTATCTGTTTAGATAACTTTTACGTTTACAGCATTTAAGCCTTTATTTCCTTCTTGTAGATCAAATTCAACTTCGTCTCCTTCACGAATTTCATCTATCAATCCTGAAATGTGTACGAAGTGATCTTTATCAACCCCTTCTTCAGTTATAAATCCAAATCCTTTAGATTCATTGAAAAATTTTACTGTTCCTTTACTCATTGTAATGTAATTAAATTTATAATACTTATTAATTTGCAAAGATACTGGCAATTTTCAAATAAATAAGACTTTAATTCACTTATTTTCAATTTATTATAACAGGTCTACTTATTAAGCATCACATTGATTCCCAAAAACTTACTTCTTACTTTTGGTTGTATCTGCTTTAGAAGTTAAAGAATTATTTTGTGATAAATGATTTGCCAATACTTTTTCAATCAATTCTTCTTTTGTTAAATGATGAAACACCGTTCTTACCTTCTTTCTAAACTCTTCTGAAATAGTGCGATTTGGTTTTGTCTTGAATATTTTTTTTGCCCATAACAACCCATTGTTTTCTTCAATGCTTTGAGCATCTGCTTTTTTAAACGGATGGAAAGTAATTCCTAATTCTTTTTCAAAATCAGCAATATCTACCACTTCTTCTTGTTGTAAGATGGTTAAGGAAAGTCCCTTCGCTCCTGCTCTAGCTGTTCGTCCACTTCTATGCACATACGTATCGTAGGTGTCTGGCAAATGATAATTTACCACGTACGAAATCTCTTTTACATCGATACCACGAGCCGCTAAATCGGTAGCTACTAAAATATCGATAAAACCTTCTCTAAATTGCCCCATAATTCGATTACGAATTCCTTGAGTTAAACTTCCATGAATTGCACCTGAAGAAAATTTATTGATTGCTAGGTTTTTTGCTAGTTTATTTACAGCTGCTTTGGTTTTACAAAAGATAATTCCTCTTTCTCCCTCTTTCGAATTTAAAAAATGCAATAAAACTTCTAATTTCTCAATTGGCTCAACCACCACATATTGATGATCTATCCCTTGATGACCAACAGTGCCCATATCAGCTTCAATCAGAATTACATGTTTAGACATGTAATTCTGAACCAATTGCTTTATTTCTCCTGGCATTGTTGCTGTAAAAAGCAGTGTTCTTCTAGTTTTCGGAATTTCTTTAATAATACTATCTAAGCCTTCTTTTAACGCACTTACCATTTCATCTGCTTCATCTAAAATAAAATATGAAATATGCTTTACATCGATGGCATTACGCTTTATTAAATCAGCCAATCTACCTGGCGTAGCAACGACAATATGAGTAACTGATTGCAAACGTTCTATTTGCGGTTTAATTGGGATTCCGCCACAAACCGTTGCAATTGATATTTCTGGACTATTAGATGCAAAAGAAACCAAGTTATTATATATCTGTTGCCCTAATTCTCTTGTTGGTGCTAATACAATTGCCTGAATGTTTAAAGATTTTGTATCTATTAATTGTAGTAATGGTAAGCCAAAAGCTGCTGTTTTACCTGTTCCTGTTTTTGCCAACGCAACAACATCTTCTTTTTGATTAAGTAGTATAGGAATTGTTTTTTGCTGAATATCTGTAGGTACAGAAATCTTTAAATCGACTAAACTTTGTTGAATTTGTGCATTAATTCCTAAATCAGAAAAGGGTATTGACATAAAATATCTTTTTTGCAAAGATACTTACTCTTTTACAAGCAAAGATATTCTAATTCACTTAAAAAAATATTGACTCTTTAGATTGTAGTGACTCTAACTTTTTTCTTTTTTAAGCGCGTATTGTTTAGTTTTTCTACCAATTCATTAGCAATTGTTGCAGGAATCGCCACAAAAGCACAGTCTTGTTTTAATTCAATCATACCTAGTTGATCTTTAGTAAGGTTACCTTGTTTTAAAAATAAACCTGCAATATCACCTTTAGATATTTTGTCTTTTCTTCCACCAGAAATAAATAATGTTTCCCAAAAAACAGGTTTCCGAACTGCTTGCGTACTAATATCTTCTACTGTTGAGTTTTTAATAAAATCAGGTAAACGTTCGTCTTTCCATTTTAACACATAGGCAGTTCCTTTAGCAGAAACTCTAGCTGTACGACCATTTCTATGAATAAACTCTTCTTGATTAATAGGTAGTTCGTAGTGAATGATATATTTCATTTCTGGAACATCAATTCCTCTTGCTGCTAAATCAGTAGCAATTAATAATTGATTGGTTCCGTTTCTGAATTTAATTAAAGAACGTTCTCTATCTTTTTGTTCCATTCCTCCATTAAAACAACTATGACTGATGTTTTTACTCTCTAAAAAAGTACTTACATTTTGAATGCTATCTTTTAGATTACAAAAAACAATTCCTTGTTGATTTCCAATATGATTTAGTAAATGCAATAAAGTATTTAGCTTGTTCTTTGCTGGAGAAATAACTGTTTTTAAAGTTAGTTTTGATGTTTTTGTTCCTAAATAATTAATTGTGCATGGCTTATCTAATCTCACAAAATCAGGAATTTCAACACTGTCAGTTGCAGACGTTAAGATGCGTTTATTTATTGATGTTAACTGATTAATAATTCCTCTCATCTCATATTCAAATCCAACTTCTAAAGACTTGTCAAACTCATCTAAAATCAATATTTTAATACTGTTTTTAGAAAAACGATCGTTACTAAAATGATCCGCTATTCTTCCTGGTGTTCCTATCAAAATTGCAGGAATATGTTTCAATTCTATCTTGTCTTTAGACATTGGTCTTCCTCCATAAACAGCATTTACTTTATATCCAGATCCCATAGAACGAATTACTTGCTCAATTTGAATAGCTAGCTCACGAGATGGAACTAAAATTAACGCTTGTACTTCTTCAATTTTTGGATTTAATGATTTTAGTAAAGGCAATACAAAAGCCAATGTTTTCCCTGTACCCGTTGGAGATAACAAAACGGTATTTACATTTTTATCAATTGCAGTAATAGCCTCCTCTTGCATTTCATTTAACTGGTAAATATTTAATTTTCGCAGTATATCTTCTTGTCCTTTTATATGATTTGCCATGATAGAAAATGTAGTTATCGTTATTTTTTAACCCTGCAAAGATAACTACTGTTTATAGTAATCAAGCTATAATTCTATACTATATAAAAAAGGCTACCAAATCTTAATTCTTTCAGATTCTGGTTTGTAGTTTTTATCCCCTGGCTGAACATCAAATGCTTCATAAAATGGTGCAAAGTTCATTAATGGGCCATTTACACGCCAAACTGGAGGCGAGTGTGAGTTTGTTTTAATGTAATTACGCAAGTATGCATCTCTAGTTTTTACTCTCCAGATTCTAGCTATTGATAAAAAGAAACGTTGATTTGGTGTAAAACCTTGAATTTTAGTAGTTCCTTTACCTTGTTCAGTTAGCTTAAAAGCATCATACGCAATTGAAATCCCGCCATTATCGGCTGTATTTTCTCCAACAGTTAATGCTCCTTTTATATAAACACTATCGAGCACAGTAAATGAACTATAGCGGTCAATCATTTGCTGAGTTTTCGCTTTAAATTTTTCATAATCTTCATTTGTCCACCAATTTTTTACATTTCCATCTTTATCAAACTGAGCACCTTGATCATCAAAAGCATGTGTTAATTCATGACCGATTACCATTCCGATTCCGCCATAATTAACAGCATCATCGGCGGTTACATCAAAATAAGGAAATTGTAAAATTCCTGCTGGAAAAACAATTTCATTTAAAGGAGGATTGTAATATGCAGTTACAGTTGAAGGTGTTGTTCCCCAACGATCTTTGTTTGGCGCTTTATTTAATTGATTTGCTTCATATTGATAATGATTTTTACGTAAAGCAATAACATTTTCAAAATATTTACCTTTTTCTATATTCACATCGTATTCTCTCCAAACATCTGGATATCCAATTTTTTTGGTAATTGCGTACAATTTTTCTTTAGCTTGTTTTTTTGTAATAGCACTCATCCAATCTAATTGATTGATTCTATTTTCAAAAGCCTTTTGAAGGTTATTTACCAAATCCAACACTCTCTTTTTAGCTTCTTCATTAAAATATTTTTTTACATATAACTGTCCAAGTGCAAAACCAAGTTGCCTGTCTACTTTTTGAACCATTAATTGTGCACGAGATTTTTGAGTTGATTGTCCGTATAAAACTTTTGTATACTCAAAATTTGCTGTTTCAAAAGGGTTACTTAAAATATCAGAATAGGTAGATAATGTACCTCCTTTTAGATAGGTTTTCCAATCTGAAATCGGAATTGAACCCAACATTTTATTCAATTCATTATAATATTCTGGTTGTTTTATATCAACAGAATCAGCTTTTAAATTTAACTGTTTCAGTAATTTAGACCAACCAATATTAGATTGACTTCTATTAATATCAACTACAGCCATTTTGTTGTAATTGGCTTTTACATTTCTACGTTCTATTCTTGTTTTGTGTGATGCGGCTAATTTCTTCTCAATATTGTAAACTATTTCTGCGTTCTTTTCAGCATTTTCATCTTCTGACAACATAAATAATGCAGTAAGATATTTTTTATAAGCATTCTGAATTTCAACTGTAACAGAATCTGTTTTGAAATAATAATCACGATCTGGTAAACCTAATCCTGCTTGCCCAAAATGCAACATATTAATGCTGCTATTTTCATTATCTGGCGAAACATTCATGCCAATAATAGAATAATTTCCAGAAGTAATTTCTTCTGTAACAAAAGCCATTAGTGTAGTTACATTTTTAATTGCATTAATGTTGTTTAGAATTGGTTGTATTGGCTGAAATCCTCTTTTATTGATGGTTTCTACATCCATCCCTGAACTATAAAAATTACCAACTTTCTGTTCGATACTTCCTTCCTTTTGGTCTGTTGTAGAAACTTCTGTTAAAATGTTTTCTAACAATTTTTGCTGAGGAATATTTAAAAAACTATACGAACCAACACCAACTTGATCTTCTGCTATTACAGCGCTGTCTAGCCAAATTTTATTTACATGTTCGAAGAAATTGTCTCCAGGTTTTATAGCTTCTGAAATCCCTTCAAAATCAATTTTTTTATTTGTAGAATTCTTTTCTATATTACAAGAAGCTAGTAGTAATAAAGTCAACGAGAAATAAAGTGCTTTTTTCATAAGTTGAATGTAGTTTTAAACAAATATATGAAAATATATAGTCACTTCGCAAGAGTGTTTTTATATGCTATTCAAGCTTTAACGCTTTAATATCAATAACCAACTGAGTCATAGAAGCTGTATTTAACCCATTCTAAAGACCTCTTTTATACTTTTTTTCATCAATTAGTAGAGAATTTTCAATACCATATAGTTTGCCATTATCATAAATGACTTTAGAAGCTAAAACACTATTTAGCCATAAAGCCTTATAATTACACGCCAATATATTTTAACGATAATGAGATGCTAATATTCCGTCTTAAAACCAAAAACCCGTATAAGAAAATCTATGTTTTTATATTTGTAGCAGAAAAAGTATTTACACTTTTTATTTACTAAATTTTTATGGTTTTATAATTTCATCTACTTGAACCTTCGCGATTCTTTTACGTGAAGCAATAAAATATACACCTGTCAATAAAACTATAGAAGCTATAATAGATTGTGTAGTTAATATTTCATCTAAAAAATACCATCCTAAAATCATAGCTATTATTGGATTTACATAAGCAGAAGTTGCTACTTTTTCTGTTGATACTGATTTTAGTAAATAATTAAAGGCTGTAAAAGCAATAATACTGCCAAATACCACCAGCAAAAGCATAGAAAACTGTACTTCTTGAGACCACTTTAAAGGAGATATCATGGTTTCTTTAAAAGAAAAACTCATTAACAATAATAAAAAACCTGCAAATAACATTTGATACCCTGTAGTTATAAAGAAATTTTTAGGTAAGTCTGCTTTAGACACAAATACACCACCATAACTCCAACTCAGCACACTCGTTAAAATCATGAAAATACCTAGTAAACTTCCTTCAGAAGTGCTTATAGATTGTTGATTTACTAATAAACACATTCCAAGAATACCCAAAGCAACACCTATCATCGATTGTCTTTGCATTGTTTTCCGATCTATTAAGCGCATTAAAATAAGCACAAATAAAGGTTGTGTAGCAGCTACTAGTGCTGAAAAACCACTATCTAAATATTTTAAAGCCCAAACAAAAACTCCATTTCCATACACTAAGAAGAAAAAGCTAGAAATAAAACAATTAATCAGCTGTTTTTTAGTTATTCTAAGGTCTGATTTCATCGCTTTTGCGATCATCATAATTAAAATACCGGATACTAAAAAACGGATTGAAGCCATAAAAAATGGTGGTAAAGCTGTTACTACAATTTTATTGAATAAATATGTAGAACCCCAAACAATATAAATTGTAAAGAAAGATAGAAAAATCAGTAATTTTGAGCTCGTTAACTTCATTAGTTATAATTTTTAAAAGACCACAAAATTACTACTAATAAGCTAATAATTATTATTTATTTTTAATACTATTACCCGTTGTGCATTTAAATAATACTAATTTTTAAATTATTTATATTCCTGTCAAAAACAAACTTATTAATAAATTGAATAATTGTTAATGAGGTTAATTTTGATAGTATTCTAGTTTTAAATCCTTGAAAAGATTTGGCAT
>JBDNGO010000057.1:0-19423 GCA_041689245.1 Flavobacteriaceae bacterium
ACTTGCAAGAATGTTCTTACAAGTGTTTAATTAAGTATTATTGTCTAATAATCTGTATCGTTTATTCAGGACGGGACATTAGTTTAATTAAAAAAATCTCACTCTTTTAGTGAGGTTTTTTTATTCCCCATAATAGGTTACAAAATTTCTTGGCGTTTCGTAAAGCGTAACAGAAATTTCTAAAGAGGTTCTAATTTTTACTCGCAGTTTGTTATAAATAACAACAGCAACATTTTCTACAGTAGGATTCAATGTTTTAAATTCTTCTACTTGAATATTTAAGTTTTTATGGTCAAAAACATCTTCAATTTCGGTTTTAATCAATTCACGTAAAACAGATAAATCCATTACAAAACCAGTAATCGGATCAATTTCTCCAGTAACAGAAACCGTTAATTCGTAATTATGCCCGTGATAATGTGGGTTACTACATTTACCAAAAACTTCAGCGTTTTTTTCATCAGACCACTCTGGATTGAACAATCTATGTGCTGCGTTAAAATGTGCTTTTCTATGTGCGGTAATTCTAGGCATTTACTATTCTCGAATAATATTCATTAAAAATAATTTTAAACCATTCTGTATAAATTGTAGGATTCTTTTCCATATCAACCTTTACTTCTTCCAATCGCATCCATTTAAACGCTTCCACTTCTTCTCTGTTGATAATTGGATTCTTAGTATAGCTTCCAACCATCACATGGTCTAATTCATGTTCCGTTAAGCCGTTATCAAAAGGCGCTTTGTAAATAAACGAAAATACTTCTTCCAAATCGCAAGTAAAACCCATTTCTTCTTGTAATCTGCGTTTTCCTGCTTCTAAAGATGTTTCTCCGTTACGTTGGTGAGAACAACAGGTATTGGTCCATAATAAAGGAGAATGGTATTTATCTGCGGCTCTTTGCTGCAATAATAACTCGCCTTTATCATTAAATGTAAACACAGAAAAGGCTCTGTGTAACAACCCTTTTTCGTGTGCTTCCATTTTAGGCATTAACCCAATTTGGTTGTCGTTTTCATCCACTAAAACTACTTGCTCTTCTACCATAAAACAAATGTAGCAAAATCAATTATCTTTGCAATTAATAAACAAGTCATTTTAAAAATGAAACTATCAAAATTATATATTACTATACTAATGTTCACAGCATTTATAAATTGTGATGAAAAAAAAGAAGAACAACCAATTGTCCCTCAAATAAAAAAAGAAAGTACAACTGTTAAAAAAATAGAAAAAAGTTGGGACAGCTTAAAAAAACACAATGTAGAAGCTTTTTTTACAGAATACGAGAAGAAAAACAAAGAAACCAATGTAATTATTAAAACAAATTACGGCAATATTACGTTGCGTTTATATGAAGACACACCAATTCATAGAGCCAACTTTATTTTCTTAACCAAAATTGGATATTTCAATACAACTGTTTTTTATAGAGTTGCAAAAAATTTTGTGATTCAAGGTGGAAATTCAGATGAATATTACACAATGACACAACGCTATAAATACGGAAACTATTTACTAAAACCAGAATTTAGAGCCAACAGAAAACACAAATATGGTGCGTTAGCTGCAGCTAGAGATTGGGAAAACAATCCTGATAAATTATCGAGTCCGTTTGAGTTTTACATGGTGCAAAACAAAAAAGGTGCACATCATTTAAATAATGAACATACTGTTTTTGGTGAAGTAATTTCAGGTTTTTCTACTATGGAAAAAATTTCTAACGTAAAAGTAGGCGTAGATGAATGGCCTAAAGTAAATATTAAAATGACTGTAGAAGTTATTGAGTAAAAAGAAGTGGTTCGTGGAGTTTAAAAGAATCAAACTAAACAAACTTTACTACTCTGTAACTTTGCCGCTTTGAGACTTAACTCATCAGCAACTAATTTACCTCTTCCAACTTAAACTTCACAGATTTAAGTTGATTTTTACCATCTATAGAAACGGTCCAAACAAAGTACGCAACACCATCTAAAATTTCTAGTTGAGGTACTCCAGTACTTCTTGCTGAATTAATTTCTGAAACGGTAATTGCTTTAGAAACCGTTCCGTTTTTAGTTACTTTTTTACAACGTAAATAAGTGCCTTTCTCATCAGATTCCATATAACTTACCAAGAGTTCTTCTGAGTTTATAAAAGCAGCATCTACTCTACCCAACGCATCAATATCATTCAAGATTATTGGTTTCTCAAAATAATCTGTATCTGATAAAAAAGAAACTTTTACCTTTGGAGTCTCCTCTGCTACAGTAAACCAAGCTACTGCTGTATTTTTTTTATTTGAAACAATTTTCGGTCCATTTACTGGACAACCGTTTATCTCCCAATTGTCATTAAAAACTGGTTTTGGTGTAGACCAAACTGAATCCTTTTTTTGAGAAAAATAAATATCTCTAATTTCGAGCTTGCTTCGATCTCTAAAAACAATTATGGGTCCGTTTTTAGTCATTGCAATTGATGTTTGACAACAATCACACGTTCTACCATCTAACTGAGTTTCGTTAAAAATGATTCCATCGCTAGAAACTTCTGCAACTCTTATAGTCATCGCTTTATGATGGCTTTCTTTCATTTCCATCACCGTATTTCTACCATCTAACCACGTAATTAAAAAACCATCTTTTTCATTCGGAATTATACTTACAAAGCCATGTTCTGCTTTCATTCCGTCTGTATTCAATAAAAAATTCTCTTTGATGATTTCTCCATTCAATTTTCGAAGATTCAGAACTACATCATAAGTGTATGTTCCTGAAGCTGATTTTTGTAAGTGACTTGTTAATAAAACATCACCATTGGTTGCATTTGCTGGAAAATCTGCCCAGTTTACAAACCAATCGTTTCCAGAAGTAACGGTAGTTGGTTTTTTCCAAGCATCATTTTCTAGCTGACTATACAACAAGGTTGCTTCTTTTCCTCTAATAGAATTCACCCAAGAAAGTGCTAACTTTCCGTCTTGCGCTACTAAGTTTGGTTCTGCATTATTAATTCCAAATTCAAAAGGAATCTCCGTAATTACCAACTCTTTTTTTGAGCAACTTGCAAGCGCTACTACTAAAATTAATAGACTTAATTTTTTCATTTTATGTTTTTTAATTTATGTATCATTTTTTCTGAATTCCATTCCACAGCTCCAATAATTTTATCTACTTTTTCTCCTTTTTCATTATAAACAAAAGTAGTTGGTAAGGCATAAATACCTAATAAACTTGTTGGTTTTGTAGATTTCAAAAAAGTAAAATCGTACGTTGTTTCCTTTTTAAATTCTGAAATCTGAGCTTGAGATTCATCAGAAATCAATAGAAAAATATAGTTGTCTTTTGTCAATATTTTTTGCGCTTCTAATAAATCTGGCATTTCTTTTTTGCAAGGCGCACACCAAGTTGCCCAAAAATTAATCAACACCTTTTTTCCAACAAACACAGACATATCTACAGATTCTCCATTTAAGTCTACAATATTAGAAATGTTATCTAGTGTTTCTATCTTTTTTTGAGTTGTGCTTTTACCAGATTCTTTACACCCAATAAACAATACAAAAACAACAACAAATACTACTTTTTTCATGGTTACAATTTACATACAAAAAAATAAATTACATGCTGTTTTATAATTTAATATTTACTGTATTTTATCAATCTGAGTTTTAAAAAATTATAGAATTAAACGTACATTTGCACCTCAATTTTTGTAGATGAGTTTATTAAAAGAAATACAGCGTAGAAGAACATTTGGTATCATTTCGCATCCAGATGCAGGGAAAACAACACTAACAGAAAAGCTATTACTTTTTGGTGGTGCAATACAAGAAGCTGGCGCTGTAAAAAACAATAAAATCAAAAAAGGAGCAACTTCAGATTTTATGGAAATTGAACGTCAACGTGGAATTTCGGTGGCTACTTCTGTATTGGCTTTTATTTACAAAGACAAAAAAATAAACATTCTAGATACTCCTGGACATAAAGATTTTGCCGAAGATACATTTAGAACATTAACTGCTGTAGATAGTGTTATTGTTGTGATTGATGTTGCAAAAGGTGTAGAACCTCAAACAGAAAAACTAGTTGAAGTTTGTAGAATGCGAAATATTCCTATGTTAGTTTTCATCAACAAGTTAGATAGAGAAGGTAAAGATGCTTTTGATTTATTAGATGAAGTAGAACAAAAATTAGGATTGAGAGTTACACCTATGAGTTTTCCTATCGGAATGGGTTACGACTTTAAAGGAATTTATAATATTTGGGAAAAGAAAATTAATTTATTTTCTGGTGATAACAAAACAAAAATTACAAAAGGAATTGAATTTGACAATGTCTCAAATCCGAAACTAGATACAATTATTGGAGAAAAAGCTGCTAAAATACTTCGTGAAGAGTTAGAATTAATCGATGAAGTCTATCCTAAGTTTGACCAAAATGAATATCTAAGCGGTTTGCTTCAGCCTGTATTTTTTGGATCGGCATTAAATAATTTTGGAGTAAAAGAATTGTTAGATGCTTTTATTGAAATTGCTCCTACTCCACAGCCTAAAAAAGCTGAAGAACGCTTGGTAGATTCTAAAGAAGAAAGTTTAACCGGGTTTGTATTTAAAATTCACGCCAACATGGATCCAAAGCATAGAGACAGATTAGCTTTTGTAAAAATTGTTTCTGGTGTTTTTAAAAGAAATGCGCCTTATTTACATGTTCGAAGTGGTAAAAAAGTCAAATTTTCTAGTCCAAATGCCTTTTTTGCAGAAAAAAAAGAAATTATAGAAGAATCGTATCCAGGAGATATTGTTGGTTTACACGATACTGGAAATTTTAAAATTGGGGATACACTAACAGAAGGTGAAATATTAAATTTTAAAGGAATTCCGAGTTTTTCTCCAGAACATTTCCGTTATGTAAACAATGCAGATCCGATGAAAGCAAAACAATTATCCAAAGGGTTAGATCAATTAATGGATGAAGGTGTTGCTCAGTTATTTACGTTAGATATGAACGGAAGAAAAGTTATAGGAACTGTTGGAGCGCTACAATACGAAGTTATACAATACAGGTTAGAACACGAATACGGAGCAACATGTACTTACGAAAATTTACAAGTACACAAAGCATGTTGGGTAGAACCAGAAGATCCTAAAAATGAAGAATTCAAAGAATTTAAACGTGTGAAACAGCGGTATTTAGCAAAAGACAAACAGGGTCAATTGGTGTTTTTAGCAGATTCTGCTTTTACAATTCAAATGACTCAGAGTAAATATCCTTCAGTAAAATTACATTTTGTAAGCGAATACAAGTAAGAAGATGGTAGAGGTAAGAAGCAAGAAGCAAAACGTCATTGCTAATAAAATAAAGCAATCTGCTAATAGATTGAGACTGCTTCGTGGAACCTATATTGAGCGAAGTCGAAATGCTTATAATGACACTATCTTTGTTCTTTGTTCTTTTCTCTCTTCTCTTTTCTCTTTTTTATACTTCATCTTTCTCACAAGAAAAAATTGCAACTTTAAAAGGAACAGAATTAAAGAACTCCATTCTGTTAAACTTTATTCCTATCCAAATGCCTACAGATTTTGACCCAAGATTAAAATCTACCATGGGAATGATGGGTTTACACTATAAAGTTCCTATCAATAATTGGTTATATGGCGGTGTTGGAATGTCTGCTGCAATTACTGGCGATCAAGGCGGTTTATTTACATTAGGAGCAGAAGTAGGAGTTCATAAAAAATTAGTTGCTGATTTCTACTTAGATGCCAATTTCCATTTCGGAGGCGAAGGCGGATATCGGTATTTAATTAATGATGGTGCTTTTATAAATACAAATATTGGAATTAGCTACAAACAGAGAAAATACAATCTAGGAATTCAATACAGTCATGTAAATTTTTATACTGGAGAAATTAAAAGCAATTCGGTTTCTTTTTTTATAGAAATTCCAAGTAAATTACGTTTTACAGAGTATAAAAATGCACAAAAAGAATTTATAGCATCAAATTTATCTGAACCTAATTTCTGGAAAAAACCAGTGGTGAAAAATGTACAGCAAGTTCGTTTTGATTTCTTTAAACCATTCGGAAATTCTAGAAAAGACGACACAAATAATCAAGAACCTTTAACAGAAACATTGTATGTTTTAGGTTTTGAATATCAAAAATACATTAGCAATAACACCTTTTTATTTACACATGTAGACGCTATCTATAAAGGGTTACGTGCTGGGTTTATGGATTTATTTTTTGGCGCTGGATATCACCCATATCAAACAGAAAAAATAAATCTATTTACTAAAATAGGAATTGGAGCTGCTGGTGGTAGAATTGCTCCTGAAGGCGGATTGATGATGTATCCAAGTGCAGGAATTGATGTAAAAATTTCTGAAAAACTAGCTGTAAGCTCTCATTTGGGATATTATAGAGCAATTGCTGGAAATTTAGAAGCATATACGTATGGAGTTGGTATAAAATACTACGGATTTAATGGCGGAACTGAAAATTATAATTTATTTAGAACCCAAGGAATTAGAATTGGATTTCAAAACCAAACGTATTTAGATATTTTAAAAACAGATAGTCCGAATGTGGATTTGCAACTACTCGGAAAGCAAATTAATTACGATATTAATAATACTTTTTATTTAATTGGTGAAGTGGGTTTTGCATATCAAGGAAAATCTGGAGGTTATGCACACGGAATGGCAGGAATAGGAATTTACAGCCCGTATTTTTTTAATGATAAACTTAGAGCGCATTTAGAAGGAATGGCTGGAGCTGCTGGTGGTGCTGGAGTTGATACTGGATAAGGAATTGTCATTAGACCAACAATCGGATTGAGTTATAAACTAACAAATGCTGTATCTTTGCAGTCATCCATTGGAAAACTAATTACACCTTTTGGTCATTTAAAAGCAACAAATATAACTATTGAATTAAGTTTTGGCTTTGCTACTTTATCCACAAGAAAATAAGATTACAGTGTCAGTTCTAGCGCAGTCGAGAACTAATAAACAAAAACATCTCTCGACTGCGCTCGAGAAAACAAAATAAAAAAGAATAAAATGAATAACGGAATCTACGCTAAATTCAATACAAACAGAGGAAATGTTTTAGTGAACTTAGAATTTAAAAAAACTCCTGGAACAGTTGGCAACTTTGTTGCTTTAGCAGAAGGAAACTTAGAAAATGATGTAAAACCTCAAGGAACACCATATTATGATGGATTAACTTTTCATAGAGTTATTTCTGATTTTATGGTTCAAGGTGGTTGCCCACAAGGAACAGGAACAGGAAATCCTGGTTATAAATTTGATGATGAATTTCATCCAGAATTAAAACACGATGCTCCAGGAAAATTAGCAATGGCTAATTCTGGACCAGCAACAAACGGAAGTCAATTTTACATTACGCATGTTCCAACGCCTTGGTTAGATAATAAACATACTGTTTTTGGAAGTGTTGTTGAAGGTCAAGATATTGTTGATATTATTTCTCAAGGAGATGAATTAACTTCTTTAGAAATTATTAGAGTTGGGGATGCTGCAGAAAATTTCAATGCTATTGAAGCTTTTAGAACTTTTGAAGGATCTAGAGCAAAACGTGAAGCAGAAGAATTAGCAAAACAAAAAGCATTGTTAGATACTGTTGCTGTTGGTTATGATGAAACTGTAAGTGGTTTACGTTATCAAATTTTACAAAAAGGAAATGGAAAACAAGCAACTAAAGGAGCAATGGTTTCTGTACATTATAAAGGACAATTATTAGACGGAACAGTTTTCGATTCTTCTTACAAACGTAAGCAACCAATAGATTTTACTATTGGTATTGGTCAAGTAATTGCTGGTTGGGATGAAGGAATTCAATTATTAAAAGTTGGTGACAAAGCTTGTTTTGTAATTCCATCTAACTTAGCTTATGGTGAAGCTGGTACTGGTGGCATTATACCTCCAAATGCTACATTAATTTTTGATGTAGAATTAATGGATGTAAAATAAAAGTTACAAATTCATACTTTATAAAAGCGTTGCCTAGGCAACGCTTTTTTTTATATCTTTAAACACTAAATAGTTCTATTTAAGAATGAATTATAAAAATTTAAGTATGAATTATAAAACACTCCTTTCAATTATCGTCATTTGTTTTTTGTTTCAATCTGTTTCTGCTCAAGAGTATACAATGTTTACTAATGATAGACTTATATTGGGCACTTATAAAGAGCGAACAGCATCAGTATCTAGTGGAGATATTGATGGAGATGGAGATAATGACATTCTTGTCGCTAATGGAAGACATTGGCCTGGACAAAATAGAATTTTCATCAATAATGGAAGAGGTATTTTTACCGTTGAAAAAAACCTAGGCAACCAAAAAGAAACTACGTATGCAACTGAATTAGCTGATTTAGATAATGATGGAGATTTAGATATTGCCGTTGGAAATGATATGGCTCCTAATTTTATATTTTTAAATGATGGAAAAGGAAACTTTACAAAAGGCTCTTCTTTTGGTGAAGATTACGCCCCAACTAGAAACTTAACATTAGCGGATATAGATAAAGATGGAGATATAGATATTCTGATTATTAATAGAGGTCGTGCAAATCAGATATGTTTAAATAATGGAGATGGAACCTTTACAAAAACAATCAGTTTTGGAACTCAAAAAGATTCAACTATAGATGTAGAAGTTGCTGACATGGATAATGACAATGACTTAGATTTAATTTTAGCCAATAGAGATAATCAGCAGAATTATGTGTATTTGAATAATGGCAACTTAGAGTTTACAGAGAGTATTCCTTTTGGAACAGGCAAAGACAATACACGTTCTGTTAGTGTTGTTGATATTAACAAAGATGGAATTCTAGACATTATTACTGCAAATATTGGTGAACAAAATGTTATTTATTTTGGTAGCAAGAAAAAAGAATTTTCAACATCGTTAGTTTTTGATGCTGATTTAATGGATAGTTACGCTATATCAACTGCAGATATTGACTCTGATAATGACATTGATATTATTATTGGAAATAATGAAGGACCAAATATGATTTTCTATAATTCGAATAATGGACAAAATTGGACGAAAAAACAGCTATCAAAAGAGGCATTTAACACCTATGACATCATTACTTCAGATCTTAATAATGATGGTCTTATCGATATTATTGAAGCAAATTCTAATGAAATAAATCGGTATTATCTCAATAGAATAAAAAAATAACAAACAAATCAACTACCTATGAAGACTTTTTATCCCAAATTAAAAACACTAGCTCTGATTATTGCTGTATTCCTCTCTTTTACTATGAAAGCACAAAACAGTTCGCTAGAATTAAAATACTTAGGAACAGCTGGCTGGGAAATATCTGACGGGATCATTAGAGTTTTAGTTGATCCATATATCTCTAGAGTTAAACTAGGAACTGGACCAACTATTAGTCCAGATGACAAAAGACAAACCGTAAACAGAAACGATAATTTTGTTTCAGATACCAAAACTATTGATGAAATTATCACTAAAAAAATAGATTTCATTTTAGTTCACCATTCTCATTTCGATCATTTAGCTGACGTACCATATATCGCAAAAAAAACAGGAGCAAAAATTATTGGAACAGAAACAACATGTAATATTCTTAGAGCGTATGGAATTCCAGACGAGCAACTATATCCAGTAAAAGGCGGTGAAGATTATCAATTCGAGAATTTCTCTGTAAAAGTAATTCCTACGATACATTCTGCATTAAATAATAAAAACTATATAGATAATAGAACATATACATCAGTGCCTAAAGCGCCTTTAAAAATTTCAGAATTTGTTGAAGGAGGTTCGCTAATGTTTTTAGCTAGATTTAAAAAACATGATGTATTAACAATGGGTTCAATGAATTTTGTAGAAAGAGAATTAGTTGGACAAAAGCCAGATATTTTATTAGCTGGAGTTAATCTCTCACAACTAGGCCTTTATAAATACAATGAGCGTTTATTAGCTGTAACAAATTATCCTAAAATATTGATCCCAACACATTGGGATAATTTTAGATTGCCTTATGGTTTCTCTCAACAAAAAGGGGTTGAACAAAAGCTTTTGCCTTTTAAAGAAGATATGAAAATAGTATCTCCAGAAACAGAAGTGATTATCCCTAAACATTTAGAAACAATAATAATCTCAGATACCAAAGAGCAAGTTTTACGAAAAGAACAAAAAGCTATTCTCGCAGGTTTAACTGGTAAAATAGGTATTCAACAACACCAACCACTTAACGATAGATATAGTCTTAAAAACAGAACAATTGCACGTGATTTTTTAGGTGAATGGATTAAAAAATCTGGTTTACAGCCACAAGAACACTCTTATAAAATTGATATACTTAGAGATGGAGTAACTAAAAATTATGAAGGAAAAAACATATATACTATTATTCCTGCCACAATAAAAAGTGACGAATATGTAATTATCGGAGCTCATTTCGATTCTGTACAAAATTGCCCAGGAGCAAATGATAATGCTAGTGGGTGTGCACTCGTTTATGGAGTTGCAAAACAAATTGCAGCATTAAAAACTAGAAAAAAAAACGTGATTGTAGTTTATTTTGATCAAGAAGAAATAGGCGTTGTTGGTAGCCAAGCTTTTACAAATTTCACCAAAGAAAAAAAACTTAATGTACATTCAGTACACACAGCAGACCAGATGGGTTGGGACAAAGATAAAGATCAAAATATTGAAATTGAAGTACCTACTCCTTTTCTAAAATCTATCTATCAAAAGCATGCAAAACAATTAGGTATTTCTGCTTTTGTAACTACAGAAACAGGATCAGATCATAGAGCTTTTAGAGCAGCAGGATTCAATGCTGTTGGTATTACAGAAGAATATAGAAATAAAGATACAACACCTCATTATCATAAAAATACTGATACTTATGATACTATTGACTTTAATTATCTTTATTTTTCTACCAATTTAGTATTTAATGTTATTGAAGAGTTAGTAACTAAATAAGTTGACATTTTATAATAGAATATTAATTTCCGTTTACTTGGTTTAATTCTATTTCAACCCAGGTAATTAAAACTCTATTTTCTTCTAAATTTCAAAAAAAAAGCGTAATCAGAATATTCTGATTACGCTTTTTGAAATAAATTTTTATAAATTATTTAGCTTTAAATGGTAAATATGGGCTTTTTATCCAATTTACTAAACTGCTTATTACCCCATAAAAGAAATGGTATAAAGCCACTACAACATATAGTTTTGCAAGAATAGCAACAACACCAACATATTCCCATACAACAGCATAGAAGCCTTTCAAGCTCCAAGCAGCATCTGAAGCCATAGTAGGATCCCAATTTGTCCAATCATTCGCTAATATGTTACCAATGAATTCAAGATCAACCATACTTGTTAATTTAGCTACAGCAGCCATTGGAAGACCATAGGCATAATCTATATTGTTAATCCAACTTGTTCCAAAATCTCCAGAAATATTTAATGTTGTAACCCATGATATAGTCATAGCTAAAGCACCAAATAAAGCAACAAGAGCAGCAACATGTCCTACTAATTTAATATTAGCAATTGCTAAATCTTTAAAAATAAAATTAACAATACTACTTTTAGATTCAGCCAAGCTATTACCTGCTGATCTAATAACTTGAGTAATTGGAAATGCAGCATAAACCCAAATTAAAATTGTTAGTCCATTACCAACGATATCAATTCCTGTGCCCATTCCTCCAGACCATATAGGCGAAAGTACTGCTATTAATGAGCCGACTAAAACTACGAGAGCCGAAACAGTGTAAAATTTCCCTACCCAAGAGGCAATATTGCCCTCTGAGTCTTTCATCCAAGAATTAAAATTATTCATTGGTAGCTTAGTGTTGATCATTTGTGGAAGATCAAGTACTTGATTCAAAATTTTTTTCATTATAATATTGGTTTTAAAATAGTTAGTGATTACAATATACAACTTATTCTTTAATTATCAAAAACTTAATTTTTTAACAATTAAATTAAATGTTTATTAATTTTTAAATAGAATCTTCAAAAAAGCAACAATTTTTACACTGTTTTATAAGGAATATATTAAATTAAGAATTCTTTATTTAAGTAAAAATACAGTTCGAATATTGTTGATAACTCAATTAAATTATTAGAAAATAAATTAATTATTACTGAAAATTCTGATCCTATTGACTTTTATTTTCAAAAAGAGTTAAAATTTGTTTGCAATATTTCTATTGATTAAAAGCAGATATGATAGTATATTATCTTTACTTTTCATAATAAGTCGATTTTTTGTCAACTTATTTTAGAATGGGACCGTTTTATCATTCCTTTTTTTGCCTAGCAAATGCCGAAGTTATCATAAGCAATACTGCAGAATCAGATACTGCAATTATACAAAATATAATTATTTTCTTAGTGTTAGGAAGCAGTATAGGTATTTCTTCAATCATCTTTTTAACTAGAAAATTAAAGTTTTTGAAGAAATTAACAATCAGCAAATAGATTGGTGTTTCTTTCTTAGCAGGAATTTGCTTTACAATGGTAATTTTTATTGCAAGTTTGACTTTTTAAAATAGCTCTATGTATATTAATTCTACTAAAATTGAAATTTTAATCGGCTCATTAATTTCTGCTGTAACTTGGATATATAATTTTACGATTCAATAAAAAAGAAACGATAAGGCTTACTGATAATTAAAAAATTGCAAATTACTATTTTACTTTTAAGTTTGTTTATAAACTCAATTTTAGGTAATTTAGCTACATACAAACCAAACAAATAGAACACATGAAAAAAATAATTCTTTTATTTCTCGTATCCGCTTTTATTTCTGTAACTGCTTTTAGTCAAGATCAATATATCTTTCCTTCTGGTAACGGACCAAACAAGTTATTTATGAAAGAAATCATAAAATTAACTGGTAAAGAACGTCCAAAAATTTGCTTTTTACCTACTGCTTCTGGTGATAGTGAACGTGGAATTACTAGATGGCTTAACTTAGTAAATGATCTTTCTGTAGATCCTTATGTGCAACTTGTTTGGATAAGTTCTTACAAGCAAAAAGTGTCTTTTGAAGAAGTGCTTTTAGATATGGATGCAATTGTTGTTGGTGGTGGAAATACATTAAACATGATGGCTATTTGGAAAGCACAAGGAATTGATAAAGTGCTTAAAAAAGCTTTGGAAAAAGGAATTGTTTTAGCTGGTGGAAGTGCTGGTTCTTTGTGTTGGTTCGAAAACGGAACAACAGATTCTAGACCAATAGAATTAAGTGTTGTTGAAGGACTTGGATTTTTACCTTTTAGCCACAGTCCGCATTACGATGGTGAAAAATTTAGAAGACCATTATATCAAAAAAACATTAAAAACGGAATCTTTAAAGCTGGCTACGCAATGGATAATAATGCTGGAATCATTTTCAAAAACGGAAAACCATTTAAGATTCTTTCTTTAGGCAAAGAACACAACAACTATTATGTTTCTTTAAAAAACGGAAAAGTTGTTGAAGAAAAACTAGAGTCTATTATTCTTAAATAATTGAATTTTGATATTAAACCATTAACCCATCTCATCTGGCTATTACCAATAAAATATTTGGCATGCTTGCTGTAGGGTTTGTTATAACATCTGTTTCATTTATCGTTAGATGACTAGAACTAATAATAAAAAATATTTAGTACTCATGCCTTATTTATTTTTTCCGTTTGAATTTTAATTCTCAAGAAGGTTTAAAATTATAAATTAACTTTGTAACAAATAGATCTGTTTTAAAGTCTAACTAAATAGTTAGACACAAGTTCTAAATGCCTTTTTTTAAATTTTTATAGTATCTTTTTTATGAAACGTTTTCTTTACTTTTTGATTGTGCTTTTTTTAATAAGCTGTAGTAATTCTAAAAATAGTCTAGAATTTATTATTGCTACTTCTGGTAATTATCTTTTTAATTCTGATGAATCTATTGGAGTTTCTTTTGTTGAAAACGAAATGATAGTGAATTGGAGAGGAAATGACAATATAAAACCCTTAAAAGTAAACGATAGTACTTTTTACATTAAAGAGATGAACGAAAAATTTATCTTTATTACAAAGCCAAAAACTCATATTAAACTAGCAGAAAAAAGAGAACATAAAGGTCAAGAAATTCGTTTTATTAAAATGAAAAAAGATCAAAAAACTCCAAAAGAATATTTTACTAATAAAGAATATGACAAAGCATTAGAAGGATATTTAAGTATAAGAGAAAATAATCCTTCAAGTAGAAGTGTTAATGAAAGTGATTTAAATTATTTGGGCTATAGAGCATTAAAAGACAAAAATTATGAAAAAGCAATGCATATATTTAAAATAAATACAATTTTATACCCAAAAAATGCAAATACTTTTGATAGTTTAGGTGACGCTTATTGGAAACTAAAAGATACCGTTAAAGCGTTAGACTGTTTTAATAAAGTACTAACTTTAGATTCAGAAAATAAAAGAGCCAAACAATTTTTAAAAGACTTTACTTTTGAATAAAAAAAGCTAAAATATTTAATCGAACAGGTACATATTCCTAAAAATATTTTAGAAAAAGATATTAAAAATTAGATTTAATCACTTTTGTCACTTCAAGTGATTTTCTTGGTAACTGAGCTGAGCCTCCTCGAAGTTAAAGAAAATAATATCGAGAAGTTGTTGTTCATTTTATACAAACATTTTTCTATCTTTAAAATTCTAAATTCTATATATGAAAACTGCTCAACAATGGTTTGATGAATATGCAATCAGTCATCAAAACGAAACCAACAAAACCATTCATTTTATTTGTGTGCCTGCTATCTTTTTTAGCGTTATCGGTTTATTAATGAGTATTCCAACTACTTTTTTAGAAACTGCGTTTGGTTTGTACAATCCATTTATTGAAAATTGGGCAACACTAGTTGCTGTTTTTATTTTAATCTTTTATGTACGGTTAGGATTTTGGTATTTTATCAATATGTTTCTAGTTACAACTTTAAGTATTGTTGGTAATTATTGGCTGAGTGGATTTGGAAGTTTAGCATTAATTTCTCTAGTGATTTTTGTAATTGCATGGATTGGTCAGTTTTACGGGCATAAAATTGAAGGTAAAAAACCATCTTTTATCAAAGATGTGCAATTTTTATTGATTGGCCCTTTATGGGTCATTAAAAAACTAGGAAAATGAAACAAGAAATTACATTCGAAGATTTTACAAAAGTAGATATAAGAATAGGAACCATTATAGAAGTCAATGATTTTCCGAAAGCTAAAAAACCGGCCTATCAATTAACTATTGATTTTGGAGATTTAGGAATCAAAAAATCAAGTGCCCAAATTACAGATTTATATAAAAAAGAAGATTTACTTAACAAACAAGTAACAGCAATCGTAAATTTTAAACCTCGCCAAATAGCTAATTTCATGAGCGAATGTTTGGTGTTAGGAATTTATAATGAGGACGGAAATGTTGTATTGTTACAAGCTTCTAAAAAAATTAAAAACGGAGAACAAATCAGTTAACAGTTTTCAATAATCAATTGTCAGTTCGAGTGAATTTATGAAGAATGAAAAAATTTGTATCGAGAACAGTTTGCTGTTGCAGTTAACAGTTATCAAAACTATTAAACGAATACTCTTCATTGGTAATTGTTTATTGATTAGTTATCAGGGTTATTTAAAATTACCAAAGCAGCAATTACTCCAGGAACCCATCCGCAAAGCGTTAATAAAAAAACAATAACAAAAGAACCACATCCTTTTCCTAATACTGATAATGGCGGAAAGAAAATGGCTAATAAAACTCTTAATAAACTCATAGTGCAATTTAGTTTGGTCTATTAATTAGACGATGAATTCAAAAAAATGTTACTAAATTAAGCAACAAAGTTGCAGAGGTACAAAGTAAAACTTTGCGACTTTGCAACTCTGAAACTTTAGTGCTTTGCAACTTATCTTACATTTTATCTCCAAAGAAAATAGCATTCATCAACAATTTGTTTGTTCCGTACCAAAACGCTCTAAAGTTTGTGTTATCAGTAAAAACAATAACTCTACCTCTACCCATTTTTTGTACTTGAAAAGGAACTGAGTTTTTTAATTGCTCTAAGTTTTGTTTAGAAATATAACCTGCCAATAACGGATTATCTGTGTATTGAATTGGGTTGTTATAATTTGTTTTGTTAGGTTTTATAAAAATGGTAGTATTTCTAAACATTGGTAATTCATCATTTTTATAACCAAAATTAATTGGGTGAGATACATCTAACTTTGTGTTAAAAATTGCGCCACCAATAACTTGTGCTCCAGAACGTAAACTTCTATTTTCGAAAGTAACTGGATTTGTAGGAGAGTCTGCTTTTTTGAATTCTAAATCGATAAACTTCTTTGAAGCCAACCATCTTACAGCACTTCTGTAACCAATTAAAATTCCGCCATTTTCAACCCAAGTCTTTAACTTTTCTTCAGTGTCTTTATCAACTCCATCAATACTCGGTACAATTAATGTTGAATAACTGCTTAAATCTGTTCTACCAACATAAGACATATCTAGTTTTGTGACTTTGATGTTAAAACGAGTATCAAACAAATGCCATATTTCTCCAGCATCAGAACTAGAAATTCCATCACCAACTAACATGGCTATTTTCTTAGGACTTACATTGCTAAGATTATCAGAACCTAAATCAATTCCTTCATTTAAACCCGTTCTTGTTCCGTAAATAGGCACATGACTGTTTTTAGCCACTTTTTCTAAAAACGCAAACAAGTCTTCCGAATTTAATTTTTGATTCTCTACAGGAATAAAAATCGTTCCATAATCATACTCTTTTTCTCCATTATTAAATTTCTTTAAAGAAACTTTAGCTCTAATTTCTTCGTTTAAAATTGTGTTCAACGCTTTTGGTGTATAATATTCGTTCCAGGGCATTAAATATCCATAATCACTTTTATAAGAAATAGAACCCTTTGGCATTTCTAAATTGGGAACTTCATTTCCTATTTTGTTAGTGGCAATATCTTCTTCATAATCTAAATTAAATGCCAACGGAAATGTCCATGCAGAAATATCATAAAATAAACTATCTGTAAATGTGGTTGTTTTTTGAAACATTGCTTTTACCAATCTGCTGTTCTTTTGATTCATAGGAATCACAAAGCTGCTTCCTTTTTTATAGGTTTTTCCTTTTGATGTAAAATCAGATGTTACTTCATTAAATTTTATGTGATGTCTTTTTAAAATTTCAGCTAAATAATACGTTTTTACTGCATCTTTTTCGTCCCCAAAAACAATTGCTTTTGATTTTACTGCATCTTTTCTAGCATTATTAAAGAAATCTTGTTGGAATTTTAAAATCTGAACACGCATGTTACGAGCTGCTTCTAAGGTAGAAAGAGCTGCTGTAAATTGATTTCTTACAGTAAACGGGAATGTCAATACACCATTTACGGTTTCTTGTGCATGACCACGAGAACTTCCTTGCTCAAATAAAATTCCGATACTTCCATTTACATCCGGAAACGTAGATCCTTTTCCGTAATAAAAATCGTCATACCCTTCTTCTGAATAATATAGAGAACCTATTTTATCTAAGGCTTTTGCGTGATAGGTTGCAATTTGCTTGGTTAAATCTTGGTTTAATTGTGGTGTTAAAGGATTTGTTCTAGACGGAATTCCCGGTTGAAAAAAGAACGAAGAATTCGATCCCATTTCGTGATGATCCGTTAAAATATTTGGCATCCATTTATGAAAACTTTCAATTCTTACTCTAGATTCTGGCAACTGAACAGGCAACCAATCTCTATTCATATCAAACCAGTAATGATTTGTTCTTCCTCCAGGCCAAACCTCGCTGTATTCCCTGTCGTTCGGGTCTGAATTGATGTTTATCGCTTTATTGGTATTTGCCCAATATGCAAAACGTTGCAATCCGTCAGGATTAAAAGAAGGATCAAATAAAATAACGGTGTTCTCTAATAACGCATCTATTTTACTTCCTTGTGCAGCTGCTAAATAATACGCCACAGCCAAAGCAGCGTTTGACCCACTTGGCTCGTTACCGTGAATAGAAAACCCTTGATACAAAACAATGGGCGCATTAGAAACATCTATAGAGGCATTGTCTGTTGCCGCAATATGATTTTCACGAATTGATTCTAAATTTTGATGATTTTTTGGCGATGTAATGGTAAGCAACAATAAAGGTCTTCCTTCAAAGGTAGTTCCCCTATTTTCTATAGAAATTCTGTCTGATGCTTTTGCCAACGCTTTCATATATTCCACCAATTTATCATGTGTAACATGCCATTCTCCGACTTCGTGACCAATGACATATTTTGGCGTTGGTATGTTTTTATTATAGGTTACATCGTTAGGTAAATAGTACGATAAATCTACTTGTTGTGCAGATACTGAATAGGCAAGCAACAAAAAAAGAAAGGTGATTTTTTTCATTTGTAATAGTTTGTTAGTTTTTAATGCACAAGGTATAAAAAACAATAGCGTTGACTAAATGTATGATACCGAATTTAACGTATATTTAACAAAATGTGTATCCCTAAAATTTTAGGTTCTTCTTTTTTTACTAACTTTAGCATTGCTCAGAAAAAGAAATATTTTTTTAAAACAGAAAAGTACTTGCAACACCGTATAAAAATAATTGCTAAATTAGTGCTTTACCAAAGGTAGTTGCAATTTTGTTACATCTGATTTTCCTTCGGAAAATCCTCGTTATCAAAAACGCAACATTCAATACACCACAACGTTGTGGTTCACCAATTAGTAACCTAACAAAAAAACCATGAGAGTTTTAATTATTTCAATATTGATTTCTTTGGCAGGAATGACATGCCAAGCGCAAGAGTATACAAGGCAAGATTCTTTGAGAGGTACCGTTACACCTGAACGAGAATGGTGGGATTTATCCTATTATCACCTTGACATTAAAGTAGATATTGAAAATCGCTCAGTTGAAGGCTTAAATAAGATCATCTATAAAGTATTAAAACCTCACCAGCTTATTCAAATTGACCTTCAACCCCCAATGAAAATTTTCAACTTTAGTCAGGATGGAAAGACACTAAACTATACACAAGAAGGGAATGCCTACTTTGTTGAATTAACAAAGGAACAAAAAACTGATGCCTATAATGAAATTGTAGTTCAATACGGAGGAATTCCTAAAGTTGCCCCTCGCCCACCTTGGGATTCAGGCATAGTTTGGAAGAAAGACGACCTTGGAAAGGATTTTATCTCAAGTGTAAGCTGGGCTGCTGGTTCAAGTCAGTGGTGGCCACTCAAAGACCACATGTATGATGAGGTGGACAGTTTACGATTTAGCATCAACGTCAATGAAGACCTTGTTGCAGTGGCAAATGGTAGACTAGAAAAAATAGAAAAGCATAAAGACAAAACCAACACCTATCATTG
>JBDNGO010000058.1:0-52257 GCA_041689245.1 Flavobacteriaceae bacterium
AGGTTCTGCTTCTGCTTCAGAAATTGTTGCTGGCGCATTACAAGATAATGATCGAGGAACAACTATAGGAAGACGTTCTTTTGGTAAAGGTTTGGTACAAGAAGAATTGGATTTAGGTGATGGTTCTGCTGTTCGTTTAACGATTGCACGTTATTATACTCCAACAGGTAGATCAATCCAAAAACCTTACGAAAAAGGAAAAGGAAGAAAATATTCTAAAGATTTAAACAATAGAATTGAAAGCGGAGAATTATTAAATAAAGATAGTATAAAAGTAGTTGATTCTTTAAAATATACAACACCAAAAGGCAAAACGGTTTATGGCGGTGGCGGAATAGTACCTGACGTTTTTGTTGCGATTGATACTACATCGTATTTAAATAATTTCTATTTCAATACCATTCAAAACTTTGCTTTTGATTTGGTTGATACGAACAGAAAAAAATTGTCAAAAAACAGCTTAGATAGTTTTATCAAAAATTATGATATCAACAAAGCATATGATGAATATTTACAAAGTATTAATGCGACTTTAAAAGATTCTAGAAAGCGATATGCAAAGCAATTTCAGCCATCAAAAAAAGCTGAAAGAACCATAAAAGAGTATTTAAAATCTACCATTGCAAGCCAAATTTATGGCGATGATGGTTTTTACAGAGTGATCCAGTCTGATGACAAAATGCTGCAAAAAGTTTTAGAGTTGGAAAGTAACAATTAATGACGTTTCTTTGTGATAATGAATATCCCAGATAATAAAAAAATCTACCTTGCTTCCGATCAGCATTTTGGCGCTCCAACTCCAGAAGAAAGTTTTCCTAGAGAACAAAAATTTGTTGCATGGTTAAACGAAATAAAAGAAGATGCCGCAGCTATTTTTTTATTGGGCGATTTATTTGACTTTTGGTTCGAATACAAAACAGTTATTCCTAAAGGGTTTGTTCGGGTTTTAGGGAAATTAGCAGAAATAAAAGACAGCGGAATTCCAATTTATTACTTTGTTGGAAACCATGATTTATGGATGAAAGATTACTTTGAAAAAGAATTGAATATTCCTGTATATCACAAGCCACAAGAATTTACTTTTAACAAAACTTCTTTATTTATTGGTCATGGAGATGGCTTAGGCCCTGGAGATAAAGGATATAAACGCATGAAAAAAATATTTACATTTCCTTTATTCCAGTGGCTATTTAAATGGTTACATCCAGATTTAGGAATGAAATTAGGACAATATATGTCAGTTAAAAACAAACTCATTTCAGGTGAAGAAGATGCTGTTTTTTTAGGGGAAGAAAACGAATGGCTTGCGCAATATTGCAAACGAAAATTAGAAACCAAACACTACGATTATTTTGTGTTTGGTCACAGACATTTACCACTAGATATTCAACTACAAGAAAACAGCAAATACATTAATTTAGGAGATTGGATTGGTCATTTTACCTATGGTGTTTTTGACGGAAAAGAATTATTCTTAAAAAAGTATTAAAAAGTTCCATTTCACAATACTTTAACCAAACCTTTAGCATTCTTTTAACAAGAAAAAAAATGCTAATATTGTAGCTTTGTTCCCAATTAATTTTTATCACACTTAAAATCCTAAAATGATAGAACAACAAATGAATGTAGATGTAAGAGCAATCAATGAAAAGATTGAAAGAGAAAGTGCCTTTCTAGATATTTTAACCTTAGAAATGAATAAGGTAATTATCGGACAAAAAGATATGATAGAAAGGTTGTTAATTGGTTTGTTGGGAAACGGGCATATTTTACTTGAAGGTGTTCCTGGTTTAGCAAAAACGCTAGCAATTAATACACTATCAAAAGCAGTGCAAGCTTCTTTTAGTAGAGTTCAGTTTACGCCAGATTTATTACCTGCCGATGTTGTTGGTACCATGATATACAACATGAAAGAGAATGATTTCATGATTAAAAAAGGACCCATTTTTGCAAATTTTGTATTAGCAGATGAGATAAACAGAGCACCTGCCAAAGTGCAATCTGCTTTACTGGAAGCGATGCAAGAACGTCAAATTACTATTGGCGACACTACCTTTAAATTAGATGAACCTTTTTTAGTAATGGCAACTCAAAATCCAATAGAACAAGAAGGAACGTATCCTTTACCAGAAGCGCAAGTTGACCGTTTTATGTTAAAAGTGGTTATTGATTATCCAAAAATTTCGGATGAGCAAACAATTATGCGCCAAAATTTAAACAACAAATTTATTACTGTAAACCCAGTAATTTCTATTGAGCAAATCATCAAAGCTCGTGAAGCTGTGAATGAGGTATATATGGATGAAAAAATTGAAAAATATATTTTAGATATCATTTTTGCAACTCGTTACCCAGAAAAATACAACTTAGCAAACCTTAAAGATTTAATCAGTTTTGGAGCTTCACCTCGTGGAAGTATCAATTTAGCAAAAGCAGCAAAATGTTATGCTTTTATAAAGCGTAGAGGCTATGTGATTCCTGAAGACGTTAGGGCTATTGTACATGATGTTTTACGTCACAGAATCGGAATTACCTACGAAGCTGAAGCTGAAAACGTAACTTCTGAAGATATTATAAATAGCATCATCAACGAAGTTGAAGTACCTTAAAGTATTGTCATTCCTGCGAAAGCAGGAATCTTACTAATAAAAACTTGAAACTCACTCAAGAGATTCCTGCTTTCGCAGGAATGACAAAAACAAACAATGGAAACTAAAGAAATACTTAAAAAAGTTCGTAAAATAGAGATTAAGACACGTCGATTGTCTGATGATATTTTTGGTGGCGAATATCATTCGACCTTTAAAGGAAGAGGAATGACGTTTTCTGAAGTGCGTCAATACCAATATGGAGATGATATTAGAGCAATCGACTGGAATGTTACTGCGCGTTACAACGAACCTTACGTAAAAGTTTTTGAAGAAGAACGCGAACTAACCATGATGTTACTGGTTGATGTTTCTGGTTCTGAATTCTTTGGCACAAATCAACAATTTAAAAAAGATACAGCAACAGAAATTGCTGCAACGCTAGCTTTTTCTGCAATTCAAAATAATGATAAAGTTGGGTTGATGTTATTTTCTGATCAGGTAGAATTATACATTCCGCCAAAAAAAGGAAAAAGTCATGTGTTAAGAATCATCCGAGAGTTAATTGAGTTTAACCCAAAAAGTAAACAAACTAACATCAATGAAGCCTTAAAATTTTTATCAAACGTACTAAAAAAGAAAGCCATTGTTTTTCTTTTATCAGATTTTATGGATGATGATTATGAGCAAACATTAAAGATTGCAGGAAGAAAACATGATGTTACAGGAATAAAAGTATTTGACAAATACGATGAGGAAATTCCGAATTTAGGAATTGTACCAATGTTAGATGCAGAAACGGGCAATGTACAATTGGTAAATACAAGTTCTAAAAAAATAAGAACTAATTACAAAGCAAACGCATTACGATTAAACGATTATTATACAAAAACGTTTAGCAAATCTGGTGCCGGCACAATTAGCACTCGTGTTGATGAAAATTATGTAAAAAAATTATTAGGCTATTTTAAACATAAAGGAAGTTAGAAAAAATGAAGAAGTTTATTGTTTACCTATTTTTACTATTCTCTTTTGTAACATTTGCGCAGGTCTCTCCTGTTGTAAAAGCAGAAATTGATACTACAAGCATTAGAATTGGAGAACAATTTGTATTCAAAATAACGATTAATAACACCGCTAATGTTATTATTTCTAAGCTAGAAAATTTAACTGGTTTAGAAATTATCGAAGACAAAAAAATTGATACTTTAAAAAATCAATTGATTAAAAAATACATTTTAACAAGTTTTGATAGTGGCGCATATTACATTCCGCAACAACAAATATTTATCCGTCAGAAATTATTTTTAACCGATTCTTTATTGATAAAAGTTGCAACTGTTGCAATAGATACAACCAAACAAAAAATGTTTCCAATAAAAGCGATTCAAAAAGAACCGTATCAATTTGACGACTTTAAACCGTATCTCTGGTATGCTTTAATTGTATTATTGATTATTGGATTAGTTATATATTTTGTTTTACGCAAAAAGAAAGAAGCAGAAGAAGAAGAAGTTATAGTTCCTGCTTTACCTCCTTTTGAAGAAGCGATTCAGAAATTACATGAATTGGACAAAAAATTATTGTGGCAAAATAATCAGGTTAAAGAATATTATAGCGAATTAACTGAAATTGTTAGAGCATATATTGAGCGCGAATTAAAAGTGCCGGCGTTAGAATCTACTACAGATGAATTGATTGAAACCTTAATCGATTTTAACGATTCAAAATTAATATCTACGACAAAAGAAACCATTAAAAAGTTAAGAGGTTTATTGCGTGAAGCAGATTTGGTAAAGTTTGCAAAATCAAAACCAATCTCTGAACAAATTGAAGCAAACCGAAAAGAAGCAGAAGAAGTTGTAACTGAATTAAAACCAGAAATTAAAACAGATGATGATGAACTGGAGTAATTTTGAGTTTCAAAGTCCAGAGTTTTTCTGGTTGTTTACACTAATTCCGTTAGTAATTCTTTGGCGTGTTTTAGTTCGTAAAAGAAGTTCGGCAACGTTAACAATGCCAAGCTTAAAAGGTTTTAAAGCAGAACAATCTATACTTTCTAAATTAAAACCAATCCTTTTTATTTTAAGAATTAGTGCGTTGTGTATATTAATTTTAGCATTAGCAAGACCAAGAAATGTTGCTGTAAGTAAAAAAAATAAAACAAGTAGAGGAATTGATATTGTAATGGCTATTGATGTTTCTGCAAGTATGCTGGCTAGAGATTTAAAACCAAACAGATTAGAGGCACTAAAAATAGTAGCGACAAATTTTGTAAATCAAAGACCAAATGATAGAATCGGAATTGTAGTATATGCTGGCGAAAGTTTTACGCAAACGCCAATTACAAGTGATAAAGGAATTATAAAAAGAACCATTTCAGAAATTAAATGGGGACAATTAGAAGGTGGAACAGCAATCGGAATGGGATTAGGTTCTGCGGTAAACAGATTAAAAGAAAGTAAAGCTAAAAGCAAAGTTATCATTTTATTGACTGATGGTGTAAATAATTCTGGATTTATCGATCCGAAAACAGCAACAGAACTAGCAAAAGAACTCTCTATAAAAGTATATACAATTGGGATTGGAACAAATGGGATGGCAGATTTTCCTGCTTTTAAAGATCCAAGAACAGGTCAATTACAATTTAGAAAACAGCAAGTAGAAATTGATGAAGAGTTACTAAAATATATTGCCAATGAAACCCAAGGAAAGTATTTTAGAGCAACAGATAATACAGAATTAAAAGCAATTTACGACGAGATTAACAAGTTGGAAAAAACAAAAATAGAAGAATTTAAATATTACAACTATCAAGAATTGTATAGAAGCTTAGTATTGCTAGCATTAGGATTATTAATTATAGAATATTTGTTAAAAAACACACTATTTAAAAGTTTTATTTAAAGATGTATCAAATAGAAGAACCAATATATTTTTATTATTTCGCAATTATTCCAGTAATAATTGCCTTATTTCTATTGGCTTTTTGGTGGAAAAAAAGAACTCAAAAAAGATTTACAGATAATGCTTTATTAGAAAAATTAGCTCCAAATGCATCAACTTTTAAAGCAGTTTTAAAATTGAGTTTTTTAGTAATCGGAATCAGTTTTTTAGTAATTTCTTTGGTAAATCCTAAAATGGGAACCAAATTAAAAACTGTAAAACGTGAAGGTGTAGATGTTGTGTTTGCGCTAGATGTTTCTAAAAGTATGTTAGCAGAAGACATTGCTCCAAACCGATTAGAAAAAGCAAAACAGATTATTTCTAAAATTATAGATAAATTAGGCAGCGATAGAGTTGGTATTATTATTTATGCTGGTAATTCGTATCCATTATTACCAATTACAACAGATCATGCAGCGGCAAAAATGTTTTTACAAAATGCAAATCCAGATATGGTTTCTAGTCAAGGAACAGCAATAAATGAAGCATTAAATCTAGCAAAAACATATTATAACAATAATGAACAAACCAATCGTTTTTTAATCATTATTTCTGATGGAGAAGATCATCAAGAAGACACTAAACAAGTAGCGCAAAATATATCTAAAGAAGGCATAAAAGTATATACAATTGGTGTTGGAACAGAAAAAGGGGGGCCAATTCCTATAAAAGTTGGTGGTTCTTTAATTGGCTATAAAAAACACAAAGGAGAAACTGTTATTACCACAAGACATTCTGATATTTTAGAAGCGATTTCAAATTCTGCTAGTGGAAGATATATTGATGGAAATAAAACCAAAAAACCTGTAGATTTTATAGAAGAATTGATTACAAACGCGCAAAAAAGTGAATTCGAAACAAAACAGTTTTCAGATTATAAAGATCAATTTCAATGGTTTATCGGACTAGGGGTTTTCTTTTTATTAGTGGATGTTTTCTTTTTAGACAAGAAAACAAAATGGATTAAAAAAATCGATTTATTTAACGAGCAATAAATACAAAATGATGAAAACAAACTATTCATTTTTACTGTTACTGGTGTTTTTTACATCAATCTTAAACGCTCAAGAAGTTAAAGATTCTATTGTTTTACAAAGAGAAGCAAGAAGTTTATTAAGAGATGGAACCGAATTGTATCAACAAGAAAAATATACAGATGCAAGTGTGTTGTTTAAAAAAGCGTTAGAAAAAAATTCAACTTATAAAAAAGCTAGTTATAATTTAGGAAATGCGTTATATCAACAAAAAAACTTTAAAGAAGCTGTTCCACAATACGAAATTTCTGCAAAAGATGCTGAAGATAAATTTATAAAATCAGAAGCTTTTCATAATATTGGTAATGCTGCCATGGAGCAAAAACAATATCAACAAGCTGTAGATGGATATAAAAATTCATTAAGAAACAATCCGAATGATGATGAAACTCGATACAATTTGGCTGTGGCTAAAGAACTATTAAAAAAGGAAAAAGAAAAAGAGAAGAAGGACGATAAGGATAAAAAAGACGAGAAGAAGAAAGACAAAAAAGATAATAAAGATAATAAAGGCGACAAAGAAAAAAAAGACGATAAAGGAGATAAAAAGAAAAACGATAAGAAAGACGACAAAAAGAACGATCAAAAAGACGGAGATAAAGACAACGATCAAAAACAAAAGAAAAATCCAAACGATCAAAAAAATGATCCGCAAAAACCGAAACCCAAAAAAGGAAATATGACACCTCAACAAATTAAACAATTACTAGAAAGTTTAAGTAATGAGGAAAAGAAAACCCAAAAGAAAATGAATGTTCAAAAATCTAAAGGAACGAAGGTTAAACAAGAAAAAGATTGGTAACCTTTCTGTGTTAATTATTTCTGAAAAGATATTATTTTTGACTATCTAAAAATGAAAAGTAAGAGTATTTACATAGTACTGTTTTTGAGTTTCTTAACTCAATTTATTTTTGCTCAAGCAGAGTTTAAAACTACTGTAAGTAAAAATAAATTAGGTGTAAACGAACGTTTTAGCATTATTTTTTCGATTAACAAACAAGGCGCAGATAATTTTACCCCGCCAAGTTTTAACAACTTTAAAGTAGTCGCTGGCCCAAGTCAATCTGTAAATCAATCTTGGATAAACGGGGAAGTAACTTTTTCGCAATCGTACACTTATGTTATTCAGCCAAATGCAATCGGAACGTATTCTATTTCTGGAGCAACTATTCAATTAAACGGGAAAAAACTGACGTCGAATTTGGTAAAAATGAATATTCTAAAGGCAATAGATATTCCGCCAAACCCGAACGATCCAAATTACATCGCTCAACAAAATGTGCATTTAGTAGCCGAAGTTTCTAAAACGCAACCATATGTTGGCGAAGGTATTTATGTAGAATACAAGTTGTATGTGAGCGAAAATATTAGTGTTAAAGATTTTTCTGTTACAGAAACGCCACAATACAACGGTTTCTGGAATCAAGACATCACCATTAATAATTTACAGATTAAAAATGGAGTTTACAACGGAGAGAACTACAGGTATGTTGTGCTTAAAAAAGCATTATTAATTCCTGCTAAATCTGGTAAATTGCTCATTGAACCTATGAAAATGGATATCTTAATTGGTGTACCAACAGGTAGAGGAGATTTTTTCGGAAATCCAATTACTAGAAATATTACCAAAGTATTTTCATCCGCAAAAAGAGACATTACCGTAAAACAATTACCATTACAAAACAAACCAGAAAACTTTAATGGTGCTGTTGGGGAGTTTGGTTTTAATATTACTTCTAGCAGAAACGATTTAAAAGCAAATGAGTCATCACAAATAAAAGTTGCTATTACTGGAAAAGGGAATTTAAAATTATTTGAAATTCCGAAAATTGAAACTCCTAAAGAGTTAGAAATCTATACTCCAGAACATAAAGAAGAAGTTAGTACAACACTTAACGGAATTCAAGGTTCTGTGTACGATTTATACACAGTTGTACCTCAATTTAAAGGAAAATATAAAATTCCGAAAGTGTCGTTTTCTTACTTTAATCCTTCAGATAAAAAATATAAAACCATTACAACAGATGACTTATTTGTAAATGTTTTAGAAGGAAAAGAAATCGTTACTATATCTAATAATAGTATTAAAAAAGATGTTTCAGTTACTGGAACTAATTTTAGATATATTCAAACAAAAAGTGTATTAGAACCATTACAAAAAGAAGATTTTTTTAAGTCTACTCTTTTTTATATTTTTCTTTTATTGCCTTTAATTGCAATTCCGATTGGAATTATTATCTACACTATTTTGGTGAAAAGAAATAGCGATGTTGTTGGAGTTAAACAACGTAAAGCAGATCGATTGGTGAGAAAATATTTATCGGAAGCAAAAAAACAATTAGGCGAAAAAGAAGAATTTTATATTGCTTTAGAAAAAGCGTTACACAATTATTTAAAAGCAAAATTGCAAATAGAAACTTCTGATATCAGTAGAGATAACATCATCGAAATTCTAAATTCTAAAAAAGTAGATAACACTATAATCAAAACTTTTATAGACGTTTTAAATGATTGCGATTTTGCTCGTTATACACCAATTACAGAAGTAATGATGAATGATGAATTCGAAAAAGCAAAAGAAGTAATAACCGCATTAGACAAACAATTATAAGCAAATGAAAAAACTATTTTTCTTTTTATGTATACTGTCTTCAACAATTTTTGTTGCACAAACAAGTACAAAAATTTTGTTTGATAATGCGAATCTTTTATACAAAGAAGGCACCTTCGAAGAAGCTATAAAACTTTACAAAGAAATAGAAGAAAAAGATTCGGTTTCTTCAACTTTGTATTACAATTTGGGTAATTCTTATTACAAATTAAACAACGTTGCTAATACAATTTATAATTACGAGAAAGCCTTATTGTTAGATCCTTTAAATAAAGATGCAGCAAACAATTTAGAGTTTGCAAGAAGAATGACAATTGATAATATTGAAGAACTTCCTAAAACATTTTTACAACGATTAGAGATTAATTATTTGCAAAAATTATCTTATAATCAATGGGCAATCTTGGCAATTGTGTTTTCGTTTTTAGCAGCTATATTATTTTTGCTTTTTTATTTTTCAATTATTTCCAACAAAAAAAGAATCTATTTTTTAACGAGTATTGCGTCTTTTTTCTTGTTGATTATTTCGGTATTTATCACCTATCATCAATATCAAAATACAATTAGCACTAAATACGCAATCATCTTTTCGCCAAAAATATCTGTTAACAATGCACCAACATCAAATTCTGATGAAGTTTTTGAGTTACACGAAGGTACAAAAGTTAGTGTTTTAGATGCAGTAGACACATGGAAAAAGATAAAATTAGCTGACGGAAAAATAGGCTGGATTTCTACTGACAATATTAAAATGTTAACAGATTAATAATATCATTTTTTCTTAAAATAACTTATCTTCGCAAGAATTTTACGAATAAAAATGCACAAAAACAAAATAGCTGTTTTTTTTTCAATAGTATTTCTAACACTTATTATAGCGCCAACTATAATAACTATGGTAGATAGTTCTGTTGATATTTCATCTATTTATTCTAATTCAGAAAAAGAATCTGAAAGTCAAAAAGGTGAAAAAGAAAAAATTGTATTATCTCCTTTAAAAATTAATCAGTTTATTTTTTATTCAACTAAAAAAGTTAGTACTTTAATACAAACTCATAAAAACTATACAAAACCATATTTAAATATGGTTTCTCCACCACCACAATATCTTTAATTTCAACTTAAAGGATATCTCTATTCTTACTAGATATTTAAAATTCAATTATAAATTTTTTATTAAATTACCTCAACATAATTAAAGAGGTTAATATATATACTATGTTTAAAAATATTAAAGGCGATCTTTTTGGTGGTATTACTGCCGGAATTGTTGCTTTACCTTTAGCATTAGCATTTGGAGTTAGTTCTGGTCTTGGGCCAAGTGCAGGATTATACGGAGCTATCTTTTTATCTTTTTTTGCAGCACTTTTGGGTGGTACAAATACACAAATTTCGGGTCCAACAGCACCAATGACAGCTGTAAGTATGGTTGTAATTGCAGGAATAATTGCCACAAATGATGGTGATATTTCTAAAGCTTTACCCGCTATTTTAACTGTTTTTTTACTAGCCGGATTAATGCAAATTGGTTTGGGTGTTTTAGGTATTGGAAAATACATTCGGTATATTCCGTATCCTGTAGTTTCTGGCTTTATGACCGCAATTGGAGTTATTATTTTAATTACTCAAATATTACCTTCATTAGGGTATTATCCAAAAGAAGATGTAAATTTTGTAAATCAATTTAAACCACAAGCGCAAGAAATAATTCTAAAAAACATCTTAAAGAAAGAAGCTGGAGAAGGAATTTTAGTTTTAGAAGATTTTAAAGAAACCATTAAAAGAGCAAAAAAAATTACAGAAATAGATATTTTAAAAGAATCTCAAACGCTAGCATCTAAAGAAGCTTCTGGTGTTTTAGGCGCAATTAAAGTATTGCCTAAAGCTTTAAAAAACACCAACATATTAGAACTACTTCTGGCCTTAGGAACTATCAGTATTATTTACGGGTTTAAACGAATAACAAAAAAAGTTCCAAGTACACTCGTAGCATTACTCGTCATGTCTGGAATTGCAGTTGGTTTTGGTTTAGACTATAGAGCGATAGAAACAATTCCTGGCGGTTTTCCAATTCCAAATTTATCATTATTTACAGAGTTTAACTTCGGAAGTTTAACACCATATTTCTTTACCGCTTTAACTTTAGCGTTATTAGGAGCAATTGACTCTCTTCTAACAAGTGTTGTTGCAGATAATATGACCAAAACCAAGCACAAACCAAACAAAGAATTAATTGGTCAAGGTATTGGAAATAGTATTGCTGCCATCTTTGGAGGAATTCCTGGTGCTGGTGCAACAATTAGAACTGTAGTAAACATTAATTCTGGAGGAAAAACCAAATTATCTGGAATGGTTTCAGGGATTATGTTGCTAATAATTTTACTTGGTTTAGGACCAATTGCTTCTAAAATTCCTGCGGCTGTTTTAGCTGGAATTTTAATAACTGTCGGTATTGGAGTTATGGATTATAAAGGATTAAAAGCCATACCTAGTTTACCGAGAGATATAAAATTTGGACCACTAAAATTAAGTTCAGAAGTAATTGTCATGGTGGTTGTATTATTACTATCTACATTTTGGAATTTAGTATATGCGGTAGGAATTGGATTGATAATTGCCTCGTTAATGTTTATGAAAAAGATTGGAGATTTAGCTGCAGAACGATCAGATGTCAAATCATTAAAAAAAGAAAAAAACTGGGCTGATGAAGCTGATTTCCCTGAAGAATTAAAAGAGAATGTTTTTATTAAACACATAAAAGGCCCGTTGTTTTTTGGAACAACAAGCGATTTTCATAGCTTAGCACAACAAATTCCGTCAAATGCCACTACCGTAATCATACGTTTAGGACGAATGCAATACATGGATCAATCTGGTTTATATGCAATGGAAGATGTGCTTCAAGAACTGAGAAAGAAAAATATTCAAGTTTTATTCGTAAACTTGTTACAACAACCAAAATACATGATGGAAAGAATTGGTATTATTCCTGAATTAATTGCAAAAGATGAAATTTTTAAATCTTTTACAGATTGTACTAACTGGATTAAAAAGTAAAAAAACTAAATAACATGAATTTAAAAAACGTATTTGAAAATAATAAAAAATGGATTAAAGATAAAGTGACAACCAACTCTAACTACTTTGATGAGTTGGGTGAAGGGCAAGATCCAAAATTACTATATATCGGTTGTTCTGACAGTAGAGTTACCGCAGAGGATTTAATGGGTTTAGGCCCTGGTGATGTTTTTGTGCATCGAAATATTGCTAATATGGTTACAGGCACAGACTTAAATGTAATGTCTGTAGTTGAATATGCAGTAGTCCATTTAAAAGTAGAACATATTGTAGTTTGTGGCCATTATGCTTGTGGCGGTGTTAAAGCTGCAATGCAATCTCAAGATATGGGAATTCTAAATCCATGGTTACGTAATATTAGGGATGTTTATAGAATTCATAGAGATGAACTTAACGCTATTACCTCTGAAGATGAAAAATACGATAAACTTGTAGAACTAAATGTACAAGAACAATGTATTAATTTAATTAAAACAGCAGCGGTACAAAAAGCTATTAGAGAAAGAGGCTTAAAAGTTCATGGATGGGTTTTTGATATTCATTCAGGAAAATTAATAGATTTAAAAATTGATTTTAATACCATCTTAGAATCTATTAGAGAAATATATCATTTAGATTAATTAATACACAATGTATTTAATAAAAAAGGCTTGCAATTTATGCTGAATTTATTTCAGTATTGCAAGCCTTTTTTATTCTACTTTTTTTATAATATCATCAATCACATCTTCTTTTATAATTGAAGGAAAAATTGTTGGTGCAATACTTTTTACAGGTTTGTATAAGATTGATTCTTCTAATGTTTCTTTTTCTACAAAAGAAATTGTTGAGTTCATTCTATCGAAAAAGACAAAAACAATGCTTAACACCAGTCCTATTTTTGCTAATCCAAAAATACCCCCTAAAATTTTATTTACCATACCTAGAGCTGCCAAATCTGCCAGCTTTGTTAGAAATTTTCCTAACAAACTAACAACCACAATTATTAAAATAAAAGTAATTGCAAATGCTACCAAAGAGATTTTTTTTTCAGACCAAGAAACGCTCTCCTTTAGATAATCTCCAATAAAATATGAGAAATGTATTGAACCCCAAATACCTCCAATTAATGCCACTAAAGATGCAACTTCAATAAAAAGTCCTTTCATAATTCCTCTTACAAATCCAAATAAAAGGAATACCGTTATTACAATATCAAAAACATTCATGCAACACTATTTTGTTTATCTGTGCTAACTTACTAAAAAAGAACGAAAACAATATAGATAGTGTGTATCTTTGTTGCTTATGTAAAATTTATGACAGAGATTATTTCTTTAAAAGAAAAATGGAATTTATTGGTTGATAATTTATCAACGCAATTTGCTGATGGAGATCCTTTAAATATTGATGCTATTATTTATTTAATAGGTGTACAAGAACTGGGGAAAGGGCAGCAAAATTTCAAGAAAGACGAAAAAGTAAACTTAATGCACATTGCTATTTGCAAGCTTTTAGAGCCTTACGGCTATTATGAATTCGATTTTTTTGATGAAGATGGTTGGCCACATTACACCGTAAAAACAGAATTACCTAATTTAAAACCTGGCGAGCAATCTGTATTGATGAAAGAAGCAATTGTTGCTTATTTTGAAGGGTTAGATTTTTTTTAAGTAACAGGCAATTTTCGAATCATTACAGAGAGTAATTTCGGGAAAAATCTTTTTGCATACACCCCTAATTTCTCCTTTGCTCCTGCAATATAAATTTCTTCTTTTTTAGCATATATTGCTTTTGCCATTATTTTTGCAAATCTGTTTGGTTCAATTCCGTTTTGTGTAGCAATATCCATTTTATTTTGCGCTGTTCCGTCACCAGTTAAGGCATTTATAGAAATATTGGTGTTTACAAAACCTGGACAAACCAACGTAACTGCTATATTGTTTTTATGGTTTTCTGCCCGTAAACTATCAAAAAAACCATGCAATGCATGTTTTGAAGCAGCATAACTAGAACGTAATGGCGTTCCAATTTTACCAACAATACTTGTAGTAACCACAAACTGTCCGCTTTTATTTTCTATAAAATGAGGTAATATTGCTTTTGTTAAAGCAACAGTTCCTAAATAATTAATGTCCATCATTGGTTTATCTACATCAATTGAAGTTTCACTTGCTAATGAGCGTTGACTAATTCCGCCATTATTTACCAAAATATCAATTCGTCCAAACCAATTTATTGCTTCATTAACCGTATTATTGAAATTCGAATAATTTTCTAAGTCTAAACGTAAAATTTTTATCATTTCTGAATTTTCACATTCTTCTTTTACTGCAACTAATTTCTCTTCATTTCTTGCCGATAAAATCAGTTTTGCATCTAATTTAGAGAATTCTATTACCAATGCTTTTCCAATTCCTGATGATGCCCCCGTTATCCAAACAACTTTATTTGTGAAATTCATGTTAATCATTTTAAAGCAATGTAATTATTTTAAGTTATAAATGGTAATTTTGGTACACTTCTTGAAATTTATCAAGAAATTAAATCACATATAATGAAAAAAGTATTTTTACTCCTCTTCCTTGTTTCGTTTAGCTTACAAGCACAATATAAAATTAGTGGAGAAATGAATCCTTCAGAAAATTACACTTGGGCTATTTTATATAAAATTGAAGGAGCAAGACAGGTTTTTGTGAAAAGTGAAAAAATCACCAACGGAAAATTTTCTTTTGAGCTACCAGCAAATGCTAAATCTGGATCGTATAGAGTAAGTTATAAAACTGAAGGAAATGGTTTTGTAGATTTCTTATTTAACAAAGAAAACGTTGCGTTTGCTTTTAATCCAGAAAAAGTAGAAGAAACCATTCGTTTTTCTATATCTAATGAGAATAAATTACACCAAGAGTACATCAATATTGTTTCAACACAGCAATATAAAACCGATTCGTTACAAATTGATTATTTAAAAAATCCGCAAGCTAAAACAGCTAGTTTATACAAAACACAATTAGCAAAAATTACAGATTTACAAAACCAATACTTAGCAAAAGCTAAGGGTAAAATGGTGTATGATTTTATAAAAGCTACCAACAGATATAATAGTGTTGTGATTCCAAAAGATTCTCAAGAGTATTTAAAATCTATCAATGGCCACTTTTTTGACACAATTGATTTCAATAATCAAACACTCTATAATTCTACTTTTTTGGTTGATAAAATTACAGTGTATGTGTTTTATATGAACTATTCTGAAGATCCAATAAAACAAAGAGTACTACACGATAAAGCAGTAAAAACCGTTTTAGAAAAAGCAAAAAACGAAACATTTAAAAAAGATATTATTGAGTTTTTAATTATGCAGTTTATAAATGCAAGCAATATTGATTTTGCAGATTATTTATTAAATTCTTCCTATAAAAAGCTGTCTGCAAATATTCAGAACACCGAGTTTACGCTCAATTATTTAGAAAAAACAGCAGTATCAATTGACAGAATTGCTCCAGAAATTTCTTGGAAAGAAAACGGAACAGAGTACAAACTTTCTACAATTAACGAAGCAAATAATTATGTATTGGTTTTTTGGAGTACTGGTTGCGATCATTGTTTAAGAGAAGTTCCGCAATTATATACGTTTACAAAAGACATTGAAAACTTAAAAATTATTGCTTTTGCAATGGAAAACGATAATTTAGAATGGGGAAAAATGAAACAAAATTTTACAGGATGGCATCATGTTTTAGGATTAAAAAAGTGGGAAAACCCAATTGCAAGAATGTATCAAATTTATGCTACACCAACTTATATTGTGTTAGATAAAAACAAAAAAATTATTGCGAAACCAGAAACTCTAGAAGAGCTACAAAAAATTATTAAGTACTTAGAATAAGTACTAAAAGTGCAAAAAAGCGTCTTTTAAATGCTCTATTTTAAAGGCGTTTTTTTGTTTTACAATAGCAATAATATCAAATCGAACTTCTACATCTAAATTATTTTCTAGCACAAAATTATCTATCGCATAAATTAATAATTTTATTTTTTTAGGATTGATAAAGTCTTGTGGATTTCCAAAATCTATAGAAGATCTAGTTTTTACCTCAATTGCAGCTAAAACAGATTCTTTCTGGGCAATAATATCAACTTCAGCTTTTAAAAATCGATAATTACAAGCAATAATTTTGTAGTTGTGTTGCAGTAAATATGCTACTGCTAATTGTTCTCCTTTTTTACCAAGTTCATTGTGCTCAGCCATTTCTTACTCATTAAAAACTACTGTAGAAATTCCTTCTTTAGTAACGCTCATTTCAATAGTTCTTCCAAAAATTAGCGATCTATTATCGGGTTCATGTCCAGCAGGAAAATTAAATAAAACAGGAAAATCATATTCGTCAATTACATCTAAAATTAATTGCTCTATTGAGCTTCCCCATTCTGTAGTATTTATTTTTATATTAGAAATATCTCCAACAATAATACCTTTACAATTTTTAAAAAACCCAGCACGTTTTAAACTTTGTAACATTCTATCTATGCTATATTTATATTCTTCAACTTCTTCAATAAATAAAATTTTACCATCAGCATTCATCTGACTTTCAGAACCCAACATAGAAGCTAAAAGCGAGAGATTTCCGCCAATAAGTTGCCCTTTTGCTGTTCCTTCTCTATTCTCTTTTACAGAAACCAAACTATAACTTAATTTTTCTCCAAAGATTGATTTTTTAAATGACCTTTCGGTTTCTACAATTTTTTCTACATCATACCCTAAACTTGTTCCCATCATTCCATGAATTGTTTCGTAACCCATTGTGTTTAAATGAGAATGTAAAGCCGTAATATCAGAATATCCAATAACCCATTTTGGATTTTTTTTAAACTCTGTGAAATCTAATCTGTCTAAAATCCTAACAGTTCCATAGCCACCACGACCAGCCCAAATAGCTTTTATGTTCGGATTATCCATTGCTTTTTGAAAGTCTTCTGCTCTTTCTTCATCTGTTGCAGAAAAATGACCAGCAGTATCAAACAAATGCTTTCCGTAAACAACATGTAACCCCCAATTTTCTGCTAATTCTTTTGCCTTATCAATTACTTCTTTTCGATCTGTTAATATTCCTGCAGTAGCAACTATAGCAATCGTATCTCCTATTTGTAAATATGGCGGAGTAATTAAATGTGAAGTTCTGTTTTCTTGTGCTTGTGCTTGATGGTTTGCAATAACTAATGAGAATAATACAATCAATAAGAGTTTTGTTACTTTCATAAAAAATGCTTTTTGTAAATGTATCTATTTTTGCCGTCTTAAAAAAATGAGTTTTCGTTGCTTTTCCGTACTTTTGCATTTCAAAAATCAGTTCAAAACCGATTTTTAAACAAATCAATAAGATAGAAATGAATACTCCGAAAAGATATACAATTACTGCTGCTTTACCTTACACAAATGGCCCTGTTCATATCGGGCATTTGGCTGGTGTTTATGTTCCTGCAGATATTTATGCACGTTATTTACGTTTAAAAGGTGAAGATGTTGTTTTTGTTTGTGGTTCTGATGAACATGGAGTTCCTATTACGATCAAAGCAAAAAAGGAAGGAATTACTCCTCAGCAAGTCGTTGATAAATACCATAAAATTATTAAAACTTCGTTTGCTGATTTCGGAATTTCATTTGATAATTATTCAAGAACATCAGCAAAAATTCATCATAAAACAGCGTCTGATTTCTTTACCAAATTGTATAAAGATGGCGAGTTTATTGAAGAAGTTACAGAGCAATTGTACGATGCAGAGGCAAATCAATATTTAGCAGACAGATTTATCGTTGGAACCTGTCCAAAATGTGGAAATGAAGAAAGTTATGGGGATCAGTGTGAAAGCTGTGGAACAAGTCATAATGCTACCGATTTAATCAACCCTAAATCTTCAATTACTGGAAATATTCCTAGCTTAAAAGAAACCAAACACTGGTTTTTACCGCTAGATAAACACGAAGCTTTTTTAAAAGAATGGATTTTAGTTGGCCATAAAAATGATTGGAAGCCAAACGTATTAGGACAAGTAAAATCTTGGATTGATGATGGTTTACGCCCAAGAGCGGTAACACGTGATTTAGATTGGGGAATTCCTGTTCCGATTAAAGAAGCAGACGGGAAAGTATTATATGTTTGGTTTGATGCACCGATTGGATATATTTCTGCAACCAAAGAATGGGCTGAGAAAAATAACACAAATTGGGAGCCTTATTGGAAAGATAAAGAAACCAAATTAGTTCATTTTATTGGAAAAGATAATATTGTTTTTCACTGTATCATTTTTCCTGCGATGTTAAAAGCGCATGGAGATTACATTTTACCAGAAAATGTTCCTGCAAACGAGTTTTTAAATTTAGAAGGAAACAAATTATCAACTTCTAAAAACTGGGCGGTTTGGTTACACGAATATTTAATTGATTTTCCAGAAAAACAAGATGTGTTGCGTTATGCATTAACAGCAACAGCTCCAGAAACAAAAGACAACGATTTTACTTGGAAAGATTTTCAGGCAAGAAACAACAACGAATTGGTTGCTATTTTTGGTAATTTTATCAATCGTGTTGTGGTCTTAACTAATAAATATTACAATGGGCAGGTGCCGCCTGCAGGGGATTTATTAGAGGTTGATGAAGAAATATTGGTTGCTTTGAAAGATTTTCCGAATGTGATTTCTAGATCAATTGAACGGTATCGTTTTAGAGAAGCTTCTCAAGAACTACTAAATTTAGCACGTTTAGGTAATAAATATTTGGCTGATGAAGAACCATGGAAAGTTATCAAAGCAGATGAAGAACGTGTAAAAACTATTATGAATGTTGCTTTGCAAATTGCTGCTGGTTTAGCCATTTTATGTGAACCTTTTTTACCGTTTACTTCTAATAAACTTAAAGGAATTTTAAATATTCGTCATAACGATGAGAGTAATAAAAGAGCTATCTCACCAAATGAAAATATTGCCACATCACGCAAAGAAAGTGCGATTCACAATGACGGTTTAAGTTGGAAAGATGTTTCAGAAAAAGATGTATTACTTGCCGAAAATCATCAAATTAATAAAGGCGAATTGTTATTTGCTAAAATTGAAGACCAAGAAATCACTGCTCAATTAGATAAATTATTGACTACAAAAACGGCTAACCTAAACGCTACAAAAACGGTTGAACCTCAAAAAGAAACTATTGAATTTGAAGACTTTACCAAGTTAGATATTAGAGTTGGAACCATATTAGAAGCAATAAAAGTGCCAAAAACTAAAAAATTACTACAACTAAAAGTTGATATTGGAATCGATGTTAGAACTATTGTTTCTGGTATTGCAGAAAGTTTTAATCCGGAAGATATTGTTGGACAACAAGTAACGGTTTTGTGCAATTTAGCTCCAAGAACTTTGCGTGGTGTAGAAAGTCAAGGAATGATTTTAATGACGGATACAACAGATGGGAAATTAGCATTTGTACAACCTTCTGAAGAAATTAAAAATGGCGGACACGTAAGTTAACGACTTAACGTTGTTGCTTTTTTTCGTATTACTTCTCCAATAGTTTTGTTTTCTATTTTACTTTCTAACCAAGATAAAATATCTAAATACAGAAAAGCGCGTTTTTCGTACGGATGATTTTCGAATTTTTGTAATCTAGCATGAATTTTTTTGAATTCACTTTTTATTTGATGTGGATACACATCACTTAAGGCTTTAATTGATACAATAAATTCTTTTTGAACTGCTTGTAAATTTTGCATCTTCAACAAAAATTTATAGGTATCTTTAAATTGTCTTTCTAAGTGATAATCCATTCCGCATTCGTAATGTGCAATAAGGTTTAAAACTCTTGCAAAACATTGTAAATCTTCAGCAGCTTGTAAATTTTTAGAATCTATAATCTTCGTTAGAAACATGATACATTTTCTGTTTTCTCCCATTCCAAAATACAAACAAGCAATCTTATAATATAAAACTACAATATGATGATCGTCTAATCTAGATTTGTATTTTTTGATTTTTTGCTCAATTTCTCTCACCAAATATTCACCCTCTTTAAAAGTGCCTTCTAAGAAATGTAAATGCAATTGATTGGCGGTATAATATTGAAAAATCAACAATTCTGTATTACTGTTTAATGGAATTTGTTGATTCTTAATTTCTTCTTTAAAAAAATTAAGCTCCTCTTTAAACTTCGAGTAATGTTTAAGGAAAAAAAGTGATTCTAATAAATAGTTTTTCCCTTTTAAATAAAACACTGGATGCAAAGAAATTACTTTCGGATTTCCTTTAAATAATTGCATCCATTTATGTGCGTATTTGTAACACATTAAAAAATCTTGTAGTAAAAAACTTTTCCAAACGTATGCTTTATACAACCATAATTTTTCTCTAAATCCCAATGTATTAATTTCAAATTCTGGCATCCGAGCATTAAAATACAATGTTATTTTTTCAAATTCTTCATCATTTCTTGCGGGTCCAGTTTTTAATAAAATACTATATAATTGAAGCGATAAATTAGATAATTTACTTGTAATTACATTTTGCTGACTTAGCTCTTTTGCTTGTTCAGAAAGCTCATCAGCTCTTGTGCTTATGCTTCTTGTAATGTACTGTGTTTCAATTACTTTTTCTAGTTCAACAATTTCATAAGCAATGTTTTTTTCTTCGTTTTCAATTGCCATAGATTTGGCTTTTTCTAACAATTTTAAACTCTGTTTATACAATCCTTTTTGATATAAAACTGTAGCAAAATCTAATTGCTCTCTAATCTGAATTCTAATATTTTGATTTGATGGATTTAAGCGTAAACTAATTAATATCTGACGATATAAATGTGCTTTTAAATTCGATAATTGTTGTTTGGTTACAATTCCGCTTTCAAGAATTTTCCGTTCATCATAGTTTATTAATTTTTCTAAAAACTTAAATAATGAGAAAAATTTAGCATCCGTATTTCCGTCTAATCGACCAACATATAAATTGAATTGTCTTTTTTCTGATTTAGACAACGATTTTATCAACACAAATAATGCATCACCTTGATTATTGGATAATGTAAATGATTTTCCCATAGTATTCTGATTATCAGAATTTTATATTATAAATAGCAAAGTTAAGCATCGTAAAATAAGAATTAAAATATCCTTATTTACGAAAGCCAATATATAAATTTGAATTAGATAAAAAAATTAAGAAGAGCACATGCAAGATAATAAAGTTCAAATTTTTGATACAACCCTTAGAGATGGCGAACAAGTTCCTGGTTGTAAATTAGATACCGAACAAAAATTGGTGATTGCTGAGCGATTAGATTTTTTAGGCGTTAATACCATAGAAGCTGGTTTTCCTGTTTCTAGTCCTGGAGATTTTAATTCGGTTTCAGAAATTGCTAAAATTATAAAAAATGCTACTGTTTGCGCATTAACAAGAGCGGTTGAGAATGATATTAAAGTTGCCGCCGAAGCATTGAAATACGCAAAAAAACCTAGAATTCACACAGGAATTGGGACAAGTGATTCCCATATTAAATTCAAATTTAACGCAACAAGAGAAAAAGTAATAGAGCGTGCGATTGGTGCTGTTTCGTATGCAAAATCTTTTGTAAATGATGTGGAGTTTTATGCTGAAGATGCAGGAAGAACCAATAACAAATTTTTAGCCAAGGTTTGTGAAGAGGTCATTAAAGCGGGTGCAACTGTATTAAATATACCTGACACAACTGGGTATTGTTTGCCAGAAGAATACGGAGCAAAAATGAAATACTTGCGCGAAAATGTAAAAGGAATTGAACATGTAATTCTTTCTTGTCATTGTCATAACGATTTAGGAATGGCAACTGCAAACTCAATTGCTGGTGTAATTAATGGTGCGCGTCAAATTGAATGTACCATAAATGGAATTGGAGAACGTGCAGGAAATACAGCTTTAGAAGAAGTTGTAATGATTTTAAAACAACATCCACATTTGAATTTACATACAGATATCAATACAAAGTTATTATACGACACAAGCTTAATGGTTCGAGAAAAAATGGGAATGCCTGTGCAACCAAACAAAGCTATTGTTGGTGCAAATGCATTTGCACATAGCTCTGGAATTCATCAAGATGGAGTTATAAAGAATAGAGAAACCTATGAAATTATGAATCCTGAAGATGTTGGTATTACAGAAAGTGCTATTGTATTAACTGCAAGAAGCGGAAGAGCAGCGTTGGCATACCGTGCAAAAAAAATTGGATATGAATTGACTAAAATTCAGCTAGACAAAGCTTACGATTTCTTTATACAAATTGCTGATAGACAGAAAGAAATTCATGATAACGACATCCATATTATCATGAAAAATGTTGATAGATTTTCTAAAATAGCAATTGCCTAATGAGAAAAACACTATTTGATAAAGTTTGGGATGCTCATGTGGTAGATACCATAGAAAATGGTCCGCAAATATTATATATCGATCAACATTTAATTCACGAAGTTACAAGTCCGCAAGCTTTTAACGAATTAGAAAAACGTACTATTCCTATTGCAAGACCTGATAAAATTGTGGCAACTGCAGATCATAATACACCTACGGTAAATCAGCATCTACCAATTAAAGATGAACTTTCTAGAAAACAATTAGAACAGTTATCTGAAAATTGTAAAAAGAATAACATTCCGCTATACGATTTAGGTCATAAAAATAACGGAATTGTACATGTAATTGCACCAGAATTAGGAATTACACAACCAGGAATGACCATGGTTTGTGGAGATTCTCATACTTCTACTCATGGAGCTTTTGGTACAATAGCATTCGGAATTGGAACGAGTCAAGTTGCACAAGTCTTTGCTAGTCAATGTTTATTGCTTCAAAAACCAAAAAGCTTACGTGTTTCGGTAAACGGAAAGTTAAAAAAAGGCGTTTTACCAAAGGATGTTATTTTATACATCATTGCGAAGCTTGGAACCAATTCTGGAACAGGATATTTCTGTGAATATGCAGGAAATGTGTTTGAAGAGATGTCTATGGAAGGAAGAATGACTGTTTGTAATATGAGTATTGAAATGGGTGCAAGAGGCGGAATGATTGCTCCAGATCAAACAACTTTTGAATATGTAAAAGGAAAAGAATTTGCTCCGAAAGGTAGCGAATTTGATAAAAAAGTTGCGTATTGGAAAACATTACCATCCGATAATGATGCTGTTTTTGATAAAGAGTATTCGTTAGATGCTGACGATATTGAACCGATGATTACCTATGGAACAAATCCTGGTATGGGAATAAAAATCACCGAAAACATTCCAAGTTTTAATGACAATTCGTTTGAAAAATCATTAGAATATATGAATTTCAAAAAAGGAGAATCTTTAATTGACAAAAAAATAAACTATGTCTTCATAGGTAGCTGTACAAATTCTAGAATCGAAGATTTTAGGGTTGCAGCTGCCTTTGTTAAAGGAAAACAAAAAGCAGCAAATGTAAATGCTTGGTTAGTTCCAGGGTCGCAAAGAGTTGCCAAACAAATTGAAGAAGAGGGTTTACAAACAATTTTTGAAAAAGCTGGTTTTTCTCTAAGACAACCTGGTTGCTCTGCTTGTTTGGCTATGAATGATGATAAAATTCCGGAAGGCGAATATTGTGTTTCTACATCTAACAGAAATTTTGAAGGACGACAAGGACAAGGTGCTAGAACTATTTTAGCAAGTCCGTTAGTTGCCGCAGCAACAGCAATAGAAGGTAAAATTATTGACATTACTAAACACTTAAACTAATGGAAAAATTTACAAAATTAACATCGAGAGCAATTCCCTTAGCGACAGAGAATATTGACACCGATCAAATTATCCCAGCACGTTTTTTAAAAGCAATAGATAAATTAGGTTTTGGAGATAATGTATTTAGAGATTGGCGTTTTCAAAAAGATGGAAGCATTAATGAAGATTTCCCTTTAAATAACTCCATTTATAGTGGAAGTATTTTAGTTGCTGGCAACAATTTTGGCTGTGGTTCTAGTAGAGAACATGCTGCTTGGGCTTTAGTTGGCTATGGATTTAATGTAATTGTAAGTAGTTTTTTTGCAGATATTTTTAAAGGAAATGCACTAAATAACGGATTGCTTCCTGTTCAGGTTTCAGAAGATTTTCTGAAAAAATTAATCACTCATTTACAAGAAAACCCTACATCAAAAGTTACCGTTAATTTAGAAAAGCAAGTGTTAGAATCAGCAATTGGAAATGCTTCATTTGAAATTGATACTTACAAAAAAACCTGTATGATAAATGGGTATGATGACATTGATTATTTAATCAGCAAAAAAGAAAAAATAATAGCTTTTGAAGCTCAAAACGAATGGTAATTTAAACGTGCGTTAGCCATTGAAGTGACATCCTTTTTATGCTGAATAAAAACGTCATTACGAGTGAAACGAAGTAATCTCTTTCAATAATGAGATTGCCACAGAAAATGAAAAATTTTCTTCGCAATGACATAAAAAGATACAACGAAAAGCGCGACCCTTGGGGTAACGCCCAAATAAGAAATATATGAAATACACTATTGCCGTAATTCCTGGAGACGGGATTGGACCTGAAGTAACTGCACAAGCAAAAAAAGCATTGAATGCAGTTGCAGATGTTTATAATCACACGTTTATATACAAAGAAGCTTTAATGGGCGCGTGTGCAATTGACGCAACTGGAAATCCGTTGCCAGATGAAACCATCTCTATTTGTAAAAAATCTGATGCCATTTTATTTGGTGCGATTGGTCATCCGAAGTATGATAATGATCCAAGTGCAAAAGTAAGACCAGAACAAGGTTTACTAAAATTACGTAAAGAATTGGGGTTGTTTTGCAATGTTAGACCTGTAAAAACGTATGATCAATTAATAGACAATTCTCCTTTGAAAAGAGAAATCATTAAAGGAACAGACATTTCTATTTACAGAGAATTAACAGGTGGGATTTACTTCGGAGTTAAAGAATTGAGTGATGATGGAAAAATTGCGTTTGATGGTTGTTCGTATTCTGTGATGGAAATAGAACGTATTGCACATTTAGCTTTTAAAGAAGCACAAACTCGTAGAAAAAAATTGACATTGGTTGACAAAGCAAATGTGTTGGAAACCTCAAGATTGTGGAGAAAAACAGTGATTTCTTTGGCAAGTCAGTATCCAGATGTTTCTTTAGATTTTTTGTTTGTAGATAATGCAGCTATGCAACTTATTTTAAATCCAAAACAGTTTGATGTTCTTTTAACTGAAAATTTATTTGGAGATATTTTAAGTGATGAAGCAAGTGTTATTAGTGGTTCAATCGGGTTATTAGCTTCTGCATCGGTAGGAAATAAAAACGCATTATTTGAACCAATTCATGGTTCGTTTCCACAAGCTGCTGGTAAAGATATTGCAAATCCGTTAGCCTCCATTTTATCTGCGGCAATGCTCTTAAAACATTTGGGATTGTTTAAAGAAGCAAATTCGATTGAAAGAGCGGTAGAAAAATCGTTGGTGTTGGGGATTACCACAGAAGATATTAAAGGAAAACATTCATTTTCTGCATCAACATCTAAAGTTGGAGATTTTATTGCCGATTATATCGAAAATCAAGCCGATAGTAATATGAATTTTAAAAATATTTACATGGGACAAAGCACTATTATATAGTCCAATTTTTATATTTATTTGATCTAAAAGAGTGTGGTATTTAATAAATCACACTCTTTTTTTTTCTTTACTTCGGAAATTTATCTCGAATTTTATCCAAACTTAAATTGTGAATACTTCCAACATGTGTATGCTTTTTTGAAGTGTCTGGTTCATAGGTTCCGTTTTCAACTTTAGCTCCAATATCTCTATACGCATCTCTATACGTCATCCCATTTTCTACCAACGTATTCATATTATCAACCGTAAATAAAAATTTGTATTTCTCATCATTGGGATTTACTTCTTTGACGATAATTTGCTTAATCGAAAAATCGAAAATCTCTAAAATGTTTTTCACCTCTTCAAAAGCAGCAATCATATTTTCTTTTAGCAACTGAAAATCTCTATGATAACCACTTGGCAAATTGTTAGTGATTAATATCATTTCTGTTTGCAATGCTTGTATTTTATTACATTTTCCTCTAATCAACTCAAATACATCTGGGTTTTTTTTATGCGGCATAATACTACTTCCGGTAGTTAACTCATCTGGGAAAGAAATAAAACTAAAGTTCTGACTCATATACAAACAGATATCCATAGAAAAACGCGCCAACGTATTACACAATCCGCCCAAAGCAGCAGCAATTGTTCGTTCGCTTTTTCCTCTACTCATTTGCGCAGCTACAACATTGTATTTTAAGACAGAAAAGTTCAATTCTTGCGTTGTAAAATCTCTATCTACCGGAAAAGAACTTCCGTAACCTGCAGCAGAACCTAATGGGTTTTGATCTACAACTTTAAAGGCTGCTTCTAACAAATATACATCGTCAATCAATACTTCTGCATAGGCAGAAAACCACAATCCAAAAGAAGATGGCATTGCTACTTGTAAATGTGTATATCCTGGTAATAATTTTTCTTTATACGTTTCTGACAAGTCCAATAAGGTTTCAAACAAGGTGTTTGTTTGCCAAATTACATCTGATATGTTTTGCTTGTAATACAAATGTAACGCTACTAAAACCTGATCGTTTCTAGAACGTGCAGTGTGAATTTTCTTTCCAACATCTCCGTATTTCTTAGTTAGCTCGAACTCTATTTTAGAATGTACATCTTCAAAACTCTCTTCGATTACAAACGTGTTGTTTTCAATTTGATGTTGCAATTCTTCCAATCCTTCTTCCAATTGCTCTAATTCACCTGAGTTTATAATCTCAATTTTATGCAACATTCTGGCATGCGCTATGGAAGCTTGTACATCATATTTTGCAATATGCATGTCAATCTCTCTATCATTTCCAACAGTAAATTGCTCTATTTTTTTGTCTATTGTTAATCCTTTATCCCAAAGTTTCATAATTTTTGTTTTTGTCATTCCTGCGGAAGCAGGAATCTTATTCTTTCTAACTTATATTTTATAGATTCCTGCTTCCGCAGGAATGACAGAATTTTTAGATCGCTGCGCTTTTAAAAAAAAGACTGGCGTTGTCTATCTTGATTCTTGTCTCTTGATTCTTTCTTATTTATACTACTTTTTTTAACAGTTCTATATATAATTGAATTCCTTCTTCAATTTCATGGATGTAAATAAATTCATCTGCTGTATGAGAACGTGTGCTATCTCCAGGCCCTAATTTTAAGGATGGGCAACTCAAACAAGCTTGATCTGATAAAGTTGGTGATCCATAGGTTTTTCTTCCTAATGCAATTCCTGCTTTTACCAATTCGTGCGCAACAGGAATCGATGAAGAATTCAATTTTATTCCACGTGGAATAATGGAATCACAAGGTGCTTCTTTTTGTAGAATCGCAACAATTTCTTGATTCGAATACGCATCATTCACTCGAACATCAATCACCAATTTAACTTCTGCCGGAATCGCATTGTGCTGCTTTCCTGCATTGATTTGCGTAACCGTCATTTTGACATCTCCAAGAGCTTCAGAAGACTTCTCAAACTGATACTCTTCAAACCATTTCAGCACATTAATGGTATTGTAAATAGCATTGTTTTTGTTTGGATGCGCAGCGTGACTCGGAGTTCCTTTTACTTCAGCATCAAAAACAACCAACCCTTTTTCTGCAACAGCCAATTGCATTAAAGTGGGTTCGCCTACAATAGCAACATCAATTTTCGGAATAACAGATAACATACTATTCAATCCGTTATCTCCACTGCTTTCTTCTTCTGCAGAAGCGACCATCACTAAATTGTATTTCAAGTCTTTTTGTTGATAAAAATGTGCAAACGTTACCAATAACGAAACCAAACATCCACCTGCATCATTAGATCCTAAACCATATAATTTTCCGTCTTCTACAATTGCCTTAAAAGGATCTTTTGTGTATCCATTATTAGGTTTTACAGTATCATGATGTGAATTTAATAGCAATGTTGGTTTGCTTTCGTCAAAATATCTATTGACAGCCCAAACATTGTGTACATTTCTTTTAAAAGGAATCTTATTACTGATAAACCAATTCTCTAGAAGCGCCGCTGTTTGATCTTCTTCTGATGAAAAGGATTGCGTTTCTATTAATTCCTTTAGTAATTCAATCGCTTCAAGCGTTAGTTCTTTTTGTATTTTCATTACGCGTGTATGGTTGTGAATTTCGAATTCTGGTTGTACAGCATTTCTGATTTTCCGATGCAAACTTTATGTACTTTTTGATCAATTGCATGAAAGCAATTATTCAGTTTTGGTAATATTCCGTCTGCAATTATTTTTTTCTCTAACAACTCTTGATACTTCTCTTTATTGATGTTTTCTATTACAGAATCATCATTATGTACATCTAACAAAACACCTTTTTTTTCAAAACAGTAATACAATTCTGTTTGATACTTCTTTGCAAAACCTATCGCCAACTCAGAAGCAATCGTATCTGCATTGGTGTTTAATAATTGTCCTTTATTATCATGGGTAATGGCACAAAAAACGGGTGTAACATGTGCGCTTAGTAACGTCTCAAGAACTGATGTGTTTACATAAACAACATCTCCTACAAAACCATAATCTATTTCTTTGACTGGTCTTTTTACTGAAAGAATCGTATTGCCATCAGCACCTGTAAAACCGATTGAATTACATGATTTTTGTTGTAAAGAAGCTACAATCCTTTTGTTAATTTTACCAGCATACACCATGGTAATTATGTCCAACGTTTCTGCATTGGTCTTTCTTCTTCCGTCTACCATTTCAACTTTCACATTCATTTGTTGTGCTAGTTTTGTTGCTAACTTACCGCCACCATGCACCAATACTTTTGGTCCTTCAATTTTAGAAAACGCAACTAAAAAATTCTCTAGCGATGTTGCATCGTCAATTATATTTCCGCCAATTTTTATGATTTTTAATGTTTCCATTTTTCTTTTTATTTTTCATTACGAGGAATTTATGACGAAGTAATCTTATAATTGAAAGATTGCTTCAATCGTACCTCATTCGCAATGACGATTACAAGTTTTCTATTATTTTCTTCAACACAATTTGAGCCGCATAAGTTCTATTATTCGCTTCATGAATTACCACAGAATTCTCACTATCTAATACTGCGTCTTCTACAACTACATTTCTTCTTACAGGCAAACAATGCATGAATTTTGCCGTGCCTAATTTTTCTTTTGTTAGCATCCAATTCGGATCTTGAGAAACAATCTTTCCGTAATCTGTATAGCTACTCCAATTTTTCACATAGACAAAATCAGCATTTCTCAATGCTTCTTCTTGATTGTGATTGATTGAAATCTCTTTTGTAATCTCTGGATCCAACTCATATCCTTTCGGATGCGTAATAGAAAAATCAACGTCTAATTCAGACATCATGTTCACAAACGAGTTAGCAACTGCATGCGGCAATGCTTTTGGATGTGGCGCCCAAGACAATACAACTTTAGGTTTTGACTTCGTTTTTAACTCTTCAATAGTAATTGCATCGGTTAAGGCTTGTAATGGATGTGCCGTAGAACTTTCCATATTTACAATAGGAACTGAAGCATATTTTATAAAGCTATTCAACACAAATTCTGAGGCATCTTTTTCTTTATCCTTTAATGTTGGGAAGGCCCTTACCGCAATAATATCTGCATATTGAGAAAGTACCTGTGCTGCTTCTTTTATGTGTTCAGAAGAATTTAAATTCATGAGTGTTCCATCTTCAAATTCCAAATTCCAAGCATCATTTACATTCAACGCCATTACTTGCATTCCCAAGTTTTTAGCTGCTTTTTCTGTGCTCAATCTTGTTCTTAAACTCGAATTAAAAAACAACATTACCAGAGTTTTATGTTGTCCCAATTTCTCGAATTGAAAAGGATTTTTCTTTAATTGAATTGCTTCTTGAATGATTTCAGGAATGTTTTCAATATCGTTTATGCTTGTATATTTTTTCATTATAAATTGTATTGTCATTGCGAAGCAAATTAAAATTTGCTGTGGCAATCTTATTAATGAGATTACTTCACTACGTTCGTAATGACGTTACTCAATTCATTTTTTAAAGCATCAAAAAACTGATCAACGTGTTCTTTTTTGATTGTTAATGGAGGAAGAATTCTTAATAAATTTGGATTTTTAGCACTTCCTGTAAAAATGTGGTGCTTAAAGATTAGCTCTTTCCGCAACGCTGCAATCGGAAAATCAAATTCAATTCCCAGCATCAACCCTCTTCCTTTTATCTTTTTAATTTCTGGAATAACTGCTGCTTTTTCAATAAAGTATTCTGAAATCATACGTGCATTTTCTAATAAGTTTTCTTTCTCTAAGACTTCTAAAACCGTTAAACATGCAACACAAGCCAAATGATTGCCTCCAAAAGTGGTTCCTAACAAACCGTAAGAAGCTTTAATTGTTGGGTGAATTAAAATTCCTCCAATCGGAAAACCATTTCCCATTCCTTTGGCAATAGAAATAATATCTGGAGTGATCTTGTGCTTTTGAAAAGCAAAGAAATCTCCCGTTCTTCCAAAACCAGACTGTACCTCATCAGCAATTAATACAGTCTTGTATTTTCTACATAAAGCTTCTAATCCTTTATAAAATTCGGTGGTGCTTTCATCCAATCCACCAACTCCTTGAATGCATTCAATTATCACCGCGCAAACATCTTCTTTTATCAAGGCTTTTTCTACCGATTCTAAATCCCCTAAATCAAAGAATTCAACCTCTTGTTGCGCATTAATTGGAGCCACAATTTTTGTGTTATCCGTTGCTGCAACAGCGGCAGATGTTCTTCCATGAAAAGAGTTTGTAAACGAAATTACTTTCTTTTTATTTGTATGAAAAGAAGCCAATTTCAACGCATTTTCATTGGCTTCAGCGCCAGAATTACACAAAAACAATTGATAGTCTTTACAGGTGGATTGTTTGACTAATTCTGTTGCCAATTTTACCTGCAACGGATTCTGAATCGAATTGCTATAAAAACCTAATTTGGCAACTTGCTCACTAATATTTTTTACATATGTTGGATGCGAATGCCCAATAGAAATTACAGCATGGCCTCCATATAAATCTAAATATTGGGTGCCATTTTCATCATACACAAAAACATCTTTTGCTTTTACCGGTGTAATATCAAATAGCGGATATACATTAAATAAACTCATATTTGCTCTGTTTTTATGGTGTTAATTTTATTGTACGATGTAACCATGCCTTGAATCAAAGACGAACTCAATCCTTGATGCTCCATTTCATTCAATCCTTCAATTGTACATCCTTTTGGAGTGGTTACTTTATCTATTTCTTGTTCTGGATGATTGCCGTTTTTGATTAATAAATTCGCTGCGCCATCACAGGTATGCATCGCTAATTTTCGTGCCACTTCTGCATCAAAACCTAACTGAATGGCTGCTTGAGTCGTTGCTCTAATCATTCGCATCCAAAAAGCAATTCCGCTTGCGCAAACTACAGTTGCTGCCTGCATTTGATATTCTGGAATTACAATAGAAGTTCCCAATCTATTAAAAATGGCTTCCGCGACTTTTATTCTTTCCAATCCTTTTGTATTTCCACACAAACAAGTCATCGATTTACCAACTGCTATTGCAGTATTTGGCATTGCTCTCACAATAAAATTACCTGCTCCTATAATCCCTTCAATTTTATCAATTAAAAACCCTGTAATGGTAGAAATGATGATGTGATTCTCTTTTAATAATGGTTTAATCTCATTTAAAATTTGCTCTAAATGTGCTGGCTGAACGGCCAAAATAATGATGTCTGAATTCTGAATTGCTTCCGAATTATTAGATGTTAAATAAACATTTTTATACCCTTCAAATTCTTGAATAGTGTCTAAATTTCTTTTTGTTAAATACAAGGATGTAATTGCATTGGTGGTTATTAAACCTTTTGCAATTGACTTCCCTAAATTTCCTGTCCCTATAATTGCTGTTTTCATGTTTTATTTTTTAAAGTTTCATTGGCTTAAAGTAGCAGCGTTGCAAAGTTTTTTTCAATTTAAACTTTCTTGCTTTTTTCCCCTTCCACCTTTGTTACTCATTTTTATTTTGTGTCTTTGAACCGTTGCCTCTTTGCGCCTTTTTAAAAATACGTTGCTTTTAATTGAATCCCTTCTGTTTCTTCAAACCCAAACATCAAATTCATGTTTTGCACCGCTTGTCCAGAAGCGCCTTTTAATAAATTATCAATAACACTTGTTATCAATAATTTGTTCTCATGTTTGTGTAAATGAAGCAAACATTTATTGGTGTTTACAACTTGCTTTAAGTGTATTTCTTTATCCGAAACAAACGTAAATTTTGCGTCTTTATAAAATGTTTTATAGAGTGTTTTTGCTTCTTCTAATGTTCCCTCAAAGTTGGTGTATGCTGTTGTAAAAATCCCTCTAGAAAAATCACCTCTATTTGGCATAAATACAATTTCAGTATCAAAATCGGTTTGCAAACTTTTTACAGACTGATTAATTTCTCCCAAATGTTGATGTGTGAAAGGTTTGTAGTGTGAGAAATTATTATCTCTCCATGTAAAATGAGTTGTTGCAGACAATGATGTTCCTGCTCCAGTTGCACCGGTTACGGCATTTACATGTACAGTATCATTCAATAAATTAGCGCTTGCTAACGGCAATAATGCTAACTGAATTGCTGTAGCAAAACACCCTGGATTTGCAATGTATTTTGCATTTTGGATTGCTTCTTTTTGCAATTCTGGCAAGCCATATACAAATTGTTTTTCTTGAAAAAATTGCTCTTTTTCTAATCTAAAATCGTTTCCTAAATCGATGATTTTTGTGGCATCAGAAAAAGTGTTATTTTCTAAAAAAATTTTCGAATTTCCATGTCCTAAACACAAAAATAATACATCTACATTTGAATTGATTGCATCTGTAAAACTCAACTCTAAAGAGCCAATCAAATCTTGGTGAATACTACTAATTTTATTTCCAGCATTTGAAGTACTAAAAACAAAATTGATTTCAACTTTTGTGTGATGTATCAACAACCTGATCAATTCTCCTGCTGTATAACCAGTGCCTCCAATAATCCCTGCCTGTATCATGCTCCTTAAGAATTTACGTGTTGATATATTTTGTTTTGATTGCCAAGAATCTTGATAAATCCTTTAGCATCATCTGCTGTCCATGCTTTGTTTTCTTCACCATAACTTCCAAACTTTGCATTCATTAAATCGTGCTTTGAAGCAATACCATCTAATTGAAAATGATACGGTTTTAGTGTTACACAAACATCGCCAGTTACTTTTTCTTGACTGCTTTCTAAAAATGCTTCTATATCTCTCATTACTGGGTCTAAATATTGCCCTTCGTGTAAATGCATTCCATAAAAACTAGACAAATATTCTTTGTGTTGTAATTGCCATTTTGTAAGCGTGTGCTTTTCTAATAAATGATGTGCTTTAATTGTAATTAGTGCAGCAGCAGCTTCAAAACCAACTCGTCCTTTTATCCCAACAATCGTATCTCCAACATGAATATCTCTTCCGATTGCATATTTAGAAGCCAATTCATTTAACTTCTGAATGTTGTTTTCTGGCGAATCAATGATATAATTCAATGCTACAAATTCTCCATTTTTAAAAGTAAGCTTCACGGCCTCTTCTCCCGTTTTTTCTAGTTGCGATGGATATGCCTTTTCTGGCAATGCTTTGTTAGAAGTCAATGTTTCTTCACCACCAACACTTGTTCCCCACAATCCTTTATTTACCGAGTATTTTGCCTTTTCCCAAGACAAATCAATTCCGTTATCTTTTAAATATTGTATTTCTTCTTGCCTAGAAATTTGCTGATCTCTAATGGGTGTGATAATCTCAATTTCTGGCACAATGGTTTGAAAAATCATATCAAATCTTACTTGATCATTTCCCGCTCCTGTACTTCCATGCGCAATATATTCTGCATCAATACTTTTCGCATAATTTGCAATTTCTATTGCTTGAATAATTCTTTCTGCACTTACTGATAAAGGATACGTGTTGTTTTTTAACACATTTCCAAAGATTAAATACTTGACCACTTTTTGATAAAAAGTAGCTACAGCATCAATATTTTTATACGTTGAAACTCCCATTTTATAGGCGTTTTTTTCGATGTCTTGTATCTCTTCACTTGTAAATCCTCCTGTATTTACACTAACAGCATGTACTTCGTGTCCTGCTTTTGATAAACTAATGGCACAGTACGAAGTGTCTAAACCTCCACTATATGCAATGACTAATTTTTTCATTTTTTATCTTTTTTTAAGTACATGCTTTCCTTAATTCTTTTCAATCTCTGAAAAACATTTTCTTTAATTTTCACTTTATTGTTGTTTTCTTTTGATGATGGATCATATAACATTCCGGTACATAAACACATCTGTTGTTTTGTTCTTTGTAAAACATCGTAGTTTTTACAGGTTTGACATCCATTCCAAAATGACTGATCATCTGTCAATTCAGAAAAAGTAACAGGCTTGTATCCTAAATCGGTATTCAATTTCATTACAGCTAATCCTGTAGTTATTGAAAATACTTTCGCTGTTGGAAACTTGGTTCTTGAATGTTCAAATACGATTGCTTTTATTTTTTTTGCCAGTCCTTGTTTTCTAAAGTCTGGATGAACTATCAATCCAGAATTGGCAACAAATTTTCCATGTCCCCAAGATTCTATATAGCAAAATCCAACAAATTTATCACCGTCTAAAGCGATTACGGCATTACCATTTTCCATTTTAGTGATGATATATTCAGGAGTACGTTTTGCAATTCCAGTGCCTCTAACATTGGCAGAATCTGCAATAGTATCACAGATGATTTCTGCGTATATACTATGTGATTTATCAGCAATAACAATTTCCATTGTTCTTTATTTTAAGTTGTTTAGTGAAGATTTATGCTTGTTTTTAAAAAAGAACCGGACGCACCTAAGTTCAATAATTAGCGAACACCCAAGGGGCGACGACTTCGGAAAATAGGGCGTACAACTGCGGGGCTATTTGAAGGAATAACTACAGGTAAAATTGATATGAAATTGAGATTGTACAAGGAATAAAAAAATAAAAATTTACGTATATAGATTCTTCTGTTGGCTTTTAGCTGCGACGGCGTAAACGAACAAACATACTGGGAACAGTATTACGTATTTTATTTTTTAATAGATTCATAAGGTAAATTTACAACTATTTATTAATATAAAATCAATTGATTTTCTCTTTATGATGCTTTTTGTTAAAATTCGACAAATTAGAACGAATTGTTATAAATTTAATACTAAAAACGTAAAGAAGAATTTAAAAATCAACGATTTATAAAATTTGATTTTTCACTTTTTAATAAGTCATTTAAAATCTGAGTATTCATTGCTGTACTTCTAAAAGCAACCATGGTTCTTATAGAAAAAGTACGCAACGCGTCATAAACACTTAATGTACTTACGGCAGAATCTTTTCTACCAACAAAAGGCAACACATCTGGACCACGTTGACATTTTGTATTGATATTTACTCTACAAACCTGATTAACTAGCGAATCAATTAATGGCGCCAATGAATTCGGGTTATTACTAAATAAACTTACTTGTTGTCCATAATTAGAATTTGAAATATATTCTAAAGGTTCTTCTATATTTTTAAAAGAAAGAATTGGAATAATAGGTCCAAATTGCTCTTCTTCGTATACTTTCATCTTTTCATTTACTGGATATAAAACTGCTGGATTTACAAAACTCAATGTGGTTTCTCCACCATTTTCATTCAAAATATTTGCTCCTTTAGAAAGCGCGTCATCAATTAATTCTTGAATATACATTGGTTTGTTTGGTTCTGGCAATGGAGTGATATTTACATTTTCTTCCCAAGGCAAACCGCAGTTTAATTTTTGTACTTCTTCAACAAATTTTTGATTGAATTCTTCAACAATATCTTCATGAACAAACAATATTTTCAACGCTGTACAACGTTGACCATTAAAAGCCAACGACCCCAACACGCACTCTTTTACCGCCAAATCTAAATCGCAATCTGGCATTATAATACCTGGATTTTTAGCTTCCAATCCTAAAACCAGACGCAATCTGTTTTTCTTTGGATGATATTCTTGTAGAATATTTGCCGATTTGCTGTTTCCAATCAAAGCCAACACATCAACTTTTCCAGATTTTAGAATAGGTGTCGCCAATGTTCTTCCACTTCCATAAATAATGTTTACAACGCCTTCTGGAAAACAAGTTTGAAATGCTTTTAATAGTGGTGATATTAATAAAATTCCGTGTTTTGCCGGTTTAAAAATGGTCGTATTCCCCATAATTAAAGCCGGAATTAACAAACAAAAAGTTTCGTTCAAGGGATAATTATATGGGCTTAAACACAAAACAACACCTAACGGAGCTCTACGAACTTGTGCTAAAATTCCGCTATGATTTTTAATCTCAGAATGTTTTTGATCCATTTCTCTTAAATTCGAAATAGTATCTTCAATATATTCTATTGTTCGGTCAAATTCATTACACGATTCTTCATAAGGTTTTCCAATTTCCCACATCAACCAGTTGACTACTTCGTCTCTAGTTTCCAACATCATTTTGGTAAAATTTTCAATACAAGAAATTCTTTCTTCAACTTTCATTGTTGGCCATTCTCCTCTTCCTTTGTCATAAGCGACACAAGCTGATTCTAAAGATTCTAATGCTTCTTTTTTAGTAAGATTTGGAATTGTTCCTAATAAAGTTGGTTGTAACTCACCTTCCTTGTTTTCTTGATAAATTGGAGAAAAAACAGATGTTGTTGCTCCTTTCCATTCTTTTAAATGGCCATTTACCAAATACGTATTTTGGCTGTATGGCTTTTGAATGTTGTATTTCTTTGGAATTGTACTCTTTGTGAAAATATTTTTCAATGAAATAATTGATTAAATTTTATGCAAGTTATATCAAATATTGAAATAAATCGGGTTTATCGTTTAAATAATCTCCATAGAAATTGCGTTCTTTCATTCTTTGAATTAAAGGTTTTAGATCGCTTTTGTTTTTTAATTCTACCCCAACAATTGCTGGCCCGTTTTCTCGATTGTGTTTTTTAGAATATTCAAAATGAGTAATATCATCTTGTGAACCCAAAACCTCTACAACAAATTCTTTTAAAGATCCTGCTCTTTGTGGAAAACGAATAATAAAATAATGTTTTAATCCCTCATACAACAACGCTCTTTCTTTAATTTCTGCAGTTCTTGTAATATCATTATTAGATCCACTAACAAGACAAACCACATTTTTACCTTTAATTTCATCAGCAAAATAATCCAAGGCAGAAATAGTCAAAGCCCCCGCAGGTTCTACCACAATAGCATCTTTGTTGTATAAATCTAAAATAGTCTGACACACTTTTCCTTCAGGAACCGTGATCATTTGATCTAAGTTTTGTTTACATATCTCGAACGTAATATCTCCAACCTGCTGAACAGCAGCGCCGTCTACAAATTTATCAATCTTAGGAAGGTACACGTTTCTGTTCTGCTCAAAAGCAGTTTTCATTGATGGAGCTCCTTCTGGTTCTACTCCGATAATTTTTGTTTTTGGTGACAAAATCTTAAAAACTGTGGACAAACCCGAAGCTAAACCTCCACCTCCAACAGGCACAAAAACATAATCTATTGATTCATTAGCTTGTTCTAATATTTCTAACCCAACGGTAGCTTGTCCTTCAATAATTTTTTCATCATTAAAAGGATGTACAAAAGTTTTCCCTTGAATGTCACATTCTAACGCCGCATGTTTTTGAGCATCATCAAATGTATCTCCTATTAATTTTACCGTCACATATTCTCCTCCGAACATTTCTACTTGCTCCAACTTTTGTTTTGGAGTTGGTGTAGGCATAAAAATAGTTCCATAAATTTTTAACTTATGGCAAGCAAAAGCAACACCTTGAGCGTGATTTCCTGCGCTTGCACACACAATTCCGTTTTTTAATTCTTCTTCTGATAATGAGCTTATTTTATTATAAGCTCCACGAATTTTATACGAACGGACTTGTTGTAAATCTTCTCTTTTCAGCAAAATAGTTGCTCCAAATTTTCTAGAATAATTAATATTTTGAGTTAAAGGCGTTACTGTAACTACATCTTTTAATGTAGTTACAGCTCTTTCTATATCTTCTAATTTCGGATAATATGTTGTTGTTGCGTTCATTTTTTATTTTTCATAATGCTTTATGGACTCCTGCCTTCGTAGAAATGACATTGTAACAATATGTTCTCGATACTAACTTATTCGTTCTTCATGAATTCACTCGAACTGACACTATTAGATTTGTTTCATTGCCGTCATTGAAGCTCTTAAAACTGCCCCAACCTTTTCTACTTTGTGATTTCTAATTGCACTATTTACAGCAATTAATTGTTGATTGTCTGCATCATTACCTAATCTATATGCTTTCCCTATAAGATCTGTTTTTACGGTTTTCATAAAATCAGTTAATAAGGGTTTACATGCATGATCAAATAAGTAACATCCGTATTCTGCAGTATCAGAAATTACACGATTCATTTCGTATAATTTTTTACGTGCAATTGTGTTTGCAATCAATGGTGTTTCATGTAATGATTCGTAATATGCCGATTCTGCAATAATTCCAGATTCAGTCATCGTTTCAAAAGCCAATTCAACTCCTGCTCTTACAAAAGCAACTAATAATGTTCCGTGATCAAAATATTCTTGTTCCGAAATTTCTTGGTTTGTAACTGTTGTTTTTTCAAAAGCTGTTTCTCCTGTTGCTGCTCTCCAAGACAATAAATTTTTATCATCATTTGCCCAATCTTCCATCATCGTTTTAGAGAAATGACCCGACATAATATCATCCATATGTTTTTGAAACAACGGACGCATAATATTTTTTAATTCTTCAGAAACAGCAAAAGCTTTCAATTTTGCTGGATTCGATAAACGATCCATCATGTTGGTAATTCCACCATGCTTTAAAGCTTCCGTAATTGTTTCCCAACCGTACTGAATTAATTTCGTAGCATATCCTGGTTCAATTCCTTCTTCAACCATTTTATCAAAAGATAAGATTGCTCCGGTTTGTAACACACCACATAAAATGGTTTGTTCTCCCATTAAATCAGATTTTACTTCTGCCACAAAAGATGATTGTAAGACTCCGGCTCTATGTCCACCTGTTCCAACAGCATATGCTTTTGCTTGTGCCAATCCTTTTCCTTGTGGATCATTTTCTGGATGTACAGCAATTAATGTTGGCACTCCAAATCCTCTTTTATACTCTTCTCTAACCTCAGATCCCGGACATTTCGGTGCTACCATAATTACCGTTAAATCTTTACGAACTTGCATGCCTTCTTCAACAATGTTAAACCCGTGAGAATACGATAACGTTGCTCCTTTTTTCATCAAAGGCATTATAGTATTTACCACATTTGTGTGCTGTTTATCTGGTGTTAAATTCAAAACTAAATCGGCGGTTGGTATTAACTCTTTATACGTTCCAACAGTAAATCCATTTTCACTTGCATTTAAAAACGACTGTCTTTTTTCTGCAATTGCTTGTTCACGTAATGTGTACGAAATGTCTAATCCAGAGTCTCTCATATTTAAACCTTGGTTTAATCCTTGAGCTCCACAACCTACAATTACAATTTTTTTGCCTTTTAATACTGCTACGCCATTTTCAAATTCTGAAGATTCCATGAATCTACATTTTCCTAATTCTGTTAATTGATCTCTTAATGATAGCGTGTTAAAGTAATTTTTCATTTTTATTGTTTTTGTTTGTTGATTGGAGTGCATAAAATAGAAAAGAAAGAGGTCTATATGAACTTCCTTTCTTTTTTCTAAAATCTAAACTCTTTTATCTTTTTTAGTTGTTGTATGTTTCTAGCAATATTGATATTTTCATTTCTTCTTTGGTAACAGCAATACGCCCTGAACGGGTAAATTGCATAATACCAAACCCCCTTAATTCTCTGTATAATAGTTCTATTTCTTCTTTTTTTCCTGATTTTTCAATCACAAAAAATTCTTTATTTACCGTAACAATTCTGGCATTACTTTCTTTAATGATATTCTGAATTTGACGCTCATCAAAAAGTAAATCTGACTTCATTTTAAAAATACAAGATTCTTGATAAATTGTTTCATCATCATTATGATAATAAGCTTTAATAACCTCTACTTGCTTTTCTATCTGACCAATAATTTTCTTAATATTTACTTCTGTCATGTTTACAACAATCGTAAATTTAGAAACGCCTTCAATTTCTGACGAAGAAGTATTTAAACTCTCTATGTTTATATGTCTTCTTTGGAAAATAGCTGAAATTCTATTCAACAATCCAATATTGTTTTCAGTATAAATTGATACTGTATATAATTGTTTTTCTGTACTCATGTTATTAATATTAACTTATAAAACTTCTCGATACTATTTTTTTTATTTTTCAAAAAATCACGCGAAGTGATATTTCTTCAAACTTCAGACTTTCATTTTTACTCTAATCTTATCTCTGAAACACTAGCTCCAGAAGGAATCATTGGAAATACATTTCCTTCTTTCTCTACGACAACCTCTAAAAAATAAGCTTCTTTACTCGCCATCATTTCTGCAACAGCTTCTTTTAAATCTTCTCTTTTTGTGACTTTTCTAGCTTTTAAATAATACGCTTCTGCAATGGCAACAAAATTAGGATTTACCATTTCTGTAGATGCATATCTTTTGTCGAAAAATAGTTGTTGCCATTGACGTACCATTCCTAAAAATTCGTTATTTAAAACTACCATTTTTACGGCTGTTTTTTGCTGAAATATGGTGCCTAATTCTTGAATCGTCATTTGATAACCTCCATCACCAGAAATTGAAACTACTTCTCGTTCTGGAGCAGCCATTTTAGCTCCAATTGCAGCTGGCAATCCAAAACCCATAGTTCCTAATCCACCAGAAGTAATATTACTTTTTGTTTTATTGAATTCTGCATATCTACAAGCAATCATTTGATGCTGACCAACATCTGTTACAATAGCAGCTTCTCCTTTACTTTGAATGTTGATTTCTTTTATAACCTCACCCATTGTTAATCCTTCTTTTGTAGGGTGTAAATCGCCTTTAATTACTTTTTCGTATTCAATAGCATATAAATCTTTAAATTGCTGATGCCATTCTGGATGTGAATTTTCATTTAATAATGGCAACAATAATTCTAAACTTGCTTTTGCATCGCCTAAAACAGCAACATCAGTTTTTACGTTTTTATCTACTTCTGCAGCATCAATTTCAAAGTGAATTACTTTTGCTTGTTTTGCGTACGTGCTTAAGCTTCCAGTAACTCGGTCATCAAAACGCATTCCGATTGCAATTAACACATCACATTCATTCGTTAATTTGTTTGGCGCATAATTACCATGCATTCCTAACATACCAACATTTAATGGATGAGAAGTTGGCAGTGCAGAAGCTCCTAAAATTGTCCATGCTGCAGGAATTCCTGCTTTTTCTACAACTGCTTTTAGCTGTAGTTCCGCTTCACTTAAAATGATTCCTTGACCCCAAATAATAAATGGTTTTTTTGCTTCATTAATTAATTTTGCAGCAGCTTCAATCGTAGCAATATCTGTTTTTGGGACAGGTAAATAACTTCTTACTTTTGTGCATTTTTCGTATGAAAAATCAAATTCTTCAAACTGAGCATCTTTTGTAATATCTACTAAAACAGGACCTGGTCTTCCACTTCTTGCAATATAAAATGCTTTTGCCAAAGCTGCTGGAATATCAACTGCTCTTGTAACCTGACAATTCCATTTTGTAACGGGTGTAGAAATACCAACAATATCCGTTTCTTGAAACGCATCACTTCCTAATAAATGCGAAGGAACTTGACCCGTAATACAAACCAATGGCGTCGAATCTATTTGTGCGTCTGCAATACCTGTGATTAAGTTGGTAGCCCCTGGGCCAGAGGTAGCAATTGCTACACCAACCTTTCCGGAAATTCTTGCAAAACCTTGTGCAGAATGCGTTGCTCCTTGCTCATGACGTGTTAAAACATGGTGAATTTTATCTCGATATTTGTATAATTCATCATACACTGGCATAATTGCGCCTCCAGGATATCCATAAATTATTTTTACATCTTCTGCAATTAAGCACCTTACTACCGCCTCGCTACCAGAAATTATTTCGGTAACTTTTGTTGCTGTTTTTTTGTTTTTTATGGTTTGCGTTTCCATTTTTTTGTTTTTATTATGCATCAGTTATACATCCTTTTGACGCTGATGCAACCGTTTTTGCGTATTTGTATAATATTCCCTTTGTGTGTTTTAGAGCTGGAGCAATCCATTTTGATTTCCGCTCATCAATTTCTTCTTGAGAAAGCAATACATTAATGGTGTTGTCTTCTGCACTAATTTTAATGGTATCACCTGTTCTTAATATGGAAATTGTTCCTCCAGATTGTGCTTCTGGTGTAATATGCCCAACCACAAATCCGTGAGTTCCTCCAGAAAAACGCCCATCAGTAATTAACGCCACAGATTTCCCTAAACCTGCTCCCATAATTAACGAAGTTGGCTTTAACATTTCTGGCATTCCTGGCCCTCCTTTTGGTCCTACATACCGAATTACAACTACATCACCTCTATTAACTTCTCCGTTAGAAATTCCTGTATTTGCCGCTTGTTCTCCATCATAAACCACTGCTTTTCCTTCAAAAAGCAATCCTTCATTTCCACTAATTTTTGCTACTGCTCCTTCAGGGGCAAGGTTTCCGTAGATTATTTGAATATTTCCTGAAGTTTTTAAGGCCTTGTCTTTTGGATAAATTACATCTTGATCACCTTCAAATGTTAGTGCTTCAACATCCGCTAAATTTTCTGCTAAGGTTTTTCCTGTAACGGTCATACAATCACCATATAAATACCCATTGTCTAATAAGTATTTCATCACAGCTGGAGTTCCTCCAACGCCGTGAACGTCTTCCATTAAGTATTTTCCACTAGGTTTTAAATCTGCTATTAATGGTGTTCTATCACTTACTTTTTGAAAATCTTCTAACGTAAATTCAATATCTGCTGCATGCGCAATCGCTAAAAAGTGCAATACTGCATTAGTAGACCCTCCAAGAGCATTAACCAATGCAATAGCGTTTTCTATTGATTTTTTAGAAATGATATCCAATGGTTTTAAATCTAATTCCAATAGGTTTTTAATAGCCAAAGCTGTTCTTTCACTTTCTGTTAATTTATTTGGGTTTTCAGCAGGAATTGACGAGTTATAAGGCAATGCAAAACCCATACATTCTATTGCTGAGGCCATCGTATTTGCGGTGTACATTCCGCCACAAGCTCCAGCTCCTGGAATTGCTCTTTTAATGATTTCTTTGTATTCTTTTTCGTCAATTTCTCCAGCTATTTTTTGCCCGAGTGCTTCAAAAGCAGAAACAATATTTAGTTTTTTCCCTTTGTATTTTCCAGAAGCGGTTGTTCCTCCATACATCATAATAGATGGGCGATTTAAACGCAGCATAGCAATAACAGCCCCTGGCATATTTTTATCGCAACCAACCACAGAAATCAACGCATCATAACTTTGAGCATTTATAACCGTTTCGATAGAATCTGCAATAATATCTCTAGAAACTAAGGAGTAATTCATGCCAGAAGTTCCCATGGAAATTCCGTCAGAAACACCAATAGTATTAAATCCTAAGCCAACTAAACCAGCGATATTACATTCAATTTTAACTTCTGAGGCCAAATTATTTAAATGCATATTACACGGATTTCCGTCATAACCTGTACTTGCAATTCCAACTTGGGCTTTACTCATATCTTCATCTGTAAAACCCACTGCATACAACATGGCTTGAGATGCTGGCTGAGATTCGTCTTGTGTTAATCGGCTACTATGCTTATTGAGTTTCATTTCTGTTTATTTTGTTTTTTAAAGAATTCGAAGTTAGATGTTTGACTTTTATTTTTCTCTTTCAATCTTTTAAATTCGCTTATACTCATTTCTTTATTTTCCCTTTTAATTGTCTTGTTTTCAAATCTTTATAGTATTTGTTTTATGGTTTTCAATACAATTAATTCATAAAAAAAACCTGTATCAATCGATACAGGCTTTTGCTTTTTTAGCAATCACTATCTGTATCAACTCGGCGGTGAGCTAATAATGACTACAATAATTATGTTCTTTAAAAAATTCATTTTAAATTTTTGAATAAAAAAAAGCCTTCCAATAATTGGAAGGCTTTTATAATATTTTAAAAATTATATATACACTTCCTATCGTTGCTTTTGAATAGCAATAATAATTGAAATGATATTAATAATTTGTGTGTTCATATTGATTTGACAAATATCTAATTTTATTTTTATAAACCAAGAAAATTCTTGAAAAGAAAAAAGAGCACCAAAAAAGTGCTCTTTTCATTTCATAACAAGTTTTTATTTTTACTTGCTTCCCAACATCAACATTTCGTTACAAACAATTTCTGTGATGTATTTTTTCGTTCCATCTTTGTCTTCGTAACTTCTTGAAGTTAATTTACCTTCAATAGCAATTTCGCTACCTTTTTGTAAATACTTTTCTATAATTTCTGCTGTTTTATTCCAGGCAACTACATTGTGCCATTGTGTGTCTGTAACTTTTTCGCCTTGTGCGTTTTTGTAAGTTTCGTTTGTAGCAATAGACATTTTTGCTAGTTTTTTACCACTTTCTAACGTGATGATTTCTGGATTGTTTCCTAAGTTTCCAATTAACTGTACTTTGTTTCTTAACGTACTCATAAGATAAGGTTTTAAACACTTCGACTTTGCTCAGTGCAGGTTTATATTATTTTTGTCAATTCGTTACTGAATCAAGTCCAGCATAAATTTGACATGGCAAAGATGAGATGACTTGCAAGTTTTATTCGGTTAAAAAGCATTTACTTTCGTATGTAAACGTTTGTAGTCGTTTGTAAATGATTTTTAGTATCTTTATAATCATCAAAATAAAAATGGAATGGAAAAAAAACAATGTTTGGAATGTGGTGAAAAGATAGTTGGAAGAATCGATAAAAAATTCTGTACTGATTATTGCCGGAATAGCTATAATAACAAGGTAAATAAAGAAAGTAAGAATTTAATTAGAAACACTAATAATCGATTACGAAAAAACTATAAAATTTTATTGGAATTAAATACTATCGGTAAAACAAAAGTGACAAGAACTAAATTATTTGACAAAGGTTTTGACTTTAATTATTTTACCTCAATATATAAGACAAAAACCGGTAATGTGTATTTTTATGTCTATGATCAAGGCTATTTAAGCTTAGAAAGTGACTATTTTTTATTGATAAAAAGAGACTAAAAAAAGCTTCGTCATTTTAAAAATGAATAGATTATGTAAAAATTAGTACATTTATGAAAACCAATATACCAATGAAAAAATATGCTCCTATACTTTCTTTTCTAATTATTATATCTGTAATTTATTGGAGTTTTGCTGATATGATTCCTTCTTATTCAGAAAATAAAACAGTAACAGAAACTGAGTTTTCTATAAATAATGCACTTGCTCATTTAAAAGAAATTTCTAAAACTACTCATTATACAGGTTCAGAAGATCATATAAAAATTCAGAATTATATTGTAAACGAACTTAAAAAATTAGGATTGCAACCAGAAATTCAACATCAAGTTGCAATCAATAATAAATGGAGAGCAGCAACCAATAATGCAAATATTATTGCAACCATTAAAGGCAGCAAGAAAGGAAAATCATTGGTGTTGTTATCCCATTACGATTCTAATCCACATTCTTCATTAGGTGCAAGTGATGCGGGATCTGGTGTTGTTACTATTTTAGAAAGTGTTAGAGCTTTTCTAGCAAAAAATAAAACACCAAAAAACGATATTCATATTGTTATTACTGATGCAGAAGAAATAGGGCTTTTAGGAGCAAAAGCTTTTGTTGATGCACATCCATTAGCTAAAAATATTGGTTTGGTTTTAAATTTTGAAGCACGCGGAAGTGGTGGCCCAAGTTATATGTTGATGGAAACCAGCGGTAAAAACAGTAAATTACTAACTGAATTTATAAAAGCAAAACCTAATTATCCGGTAGCAAATTCATTAATGTATAGCATATACAAAATGCTGCCAAATGATACAGATTTAACTGTTTTTAGAGAAAACGGAAATATTAACGGTTTCAATTTTGCATTTATTGGAGATCATTTCGATTATCATACCGCTCAAGATTCTTACGAAAGATTAGACAGAGAAACTTTATTACATCAAGCAGATTATTTAATGACGACATTAAATTATTTTTCTTTTTCTGATATTTCAAATCTAGAAGGTACTACAGATCACGTGTATACAAACTTTCCGTTTACATCTTTATTGCATTATCCATTTTCTTGGATTTTACCTTTATTAATTGGTGCAATTATATTACTATTTGTGTTGCTTTTCTTTGGAATTGCATTAAATAGAATTACCATAAAAGGATTACTAAAAGGATTCTTGCCTTTTACAATTTCTTTAGTTGCTTGTGTTGGAATTTCAATTTTATTATGGAAAGGAATCTTATTAATTCATCCTCAGTATACCGATATTCTACAAGGTTTTACCTACAACGGATATGAATATATTGCCGCATTTGCATTGTTAAACATTTGGTTATTATTTAAAATATATAGACCCTTTTTTAAAAAATTCTCTGGCACAGATTTGTTAATTGCTCCAATCATTTTTTGGGTGATAATTAATGTGTTAATTTTTATCTATTTAAAAGGCGCTGCTTATTTCATCATCCCGGTGTATTTTGCATTGTTAACGTTAGCTGCTTTTATTTTTATCAATAACAAAAGAACTACAAAAATTACTATTGCAACAATTTTAGCAATACCAGTAATCTTTATTTTTGCACCGCAAATAAAGATGTTCCCTGTTGGTTTAGGCTTAAAAAATATATTTATAAGTGGTTTCTTTTTGGTCTTAATTTTTGGACTTATGACTCCAGTTTTTGCATCTTATAAATCAAGAAAATTTTTAGTTAAATTAATTGGATTAAGTACTATTCTATTTTTTGCTATTGCAACATATAATAGCGGATTTGATGAAAACAAAAAAAAACCAAATAGCGCTGTTTTTATAAATGATGTAGATACAAATCAATCGTATTGGGCAACATATGATGTAATCCTAGATACCTACACTAAACAATTTTTAGGCGACAACCCAACAAAAGGTAATTTTATCGAAACAACTTCTAAAAGCAAATACAATACATTATATCGATACCATAAAAAAACAGAAAATAGAGCAATTAATCCGCCAGTAATTTTAAAAACGGTTGATACTATTATTGGAGATTTTAGACACATTTCTTTACTTATAAAACCGCAACGTGCTATTAATAAATTAGAATTAATTGCAAATGCTCCAATAACTTTTAATTCAATTGGCGTACAAGATGTGTTGTTGGATAAAAAGAATGAAACAGCTCTGTTTAAAGTAAACCGAGGCACCATTTTAAGTTACTTTTTAGCAGCAAAAGATTCCGTTTTAAAAGTAGATTTTACCATCAATAAAAATAGCATTCCGGATATTAGTTTAATAGAATCTTCGTTTGATTTACCAACAAATCCGTTGTTTAAAATTCAGCCTAGAACCACCGAAATGATGCCAATGCCATTTGTAACAAATGATGCTATAATTACACTACAAAAACTAAAATTATAGTACTATTTTATTTGAGAAACGCGCAATGTATTTACCATTCCTTTATCTTCAACTGGCATCGAAGTTAAATTAATAACAAAATCGTTTGCTTTTACAAAACCGTTTTCTTTTGCAATATTATTAATGTCAACAACCGTATCATCTGTACTTTTATTTTTATCATAAAAGAATGATTTTACGCCCCAAAGCAAGCTCATTTTTGTTAAAATTCTTTTTTCGGATGAAAAAGCTAATATATACGATTTTGGTCTCCAAGCAGAAATTTGAAATGCTGTATAACCACTATTTGTTAAGGTTGAAATTGCTGTAGCTTCAACATCATTTGCCATTAATGCTGCATGATGACAAATCGATTTTGTAATAAAACGATCGGTTCTAACATATGGTGGTTCTTGAGGTACTTTAATTAAAGGCGAATCTTCTACACTTCTAATAATTTCTGTCATTTTTTCGATAACTCTAATAGGAAAAGCACCAACTGACGTTTCTCCAGACAACATTACTGCATCTGCTCCGTCCATAATTGAATTGGCAACATCATTTACTTCTGCTCTTGTTGGAACCGCGTTTGTAATCATTGTTTCCATCATTTGCGTTGCAATAATTACAGGAATTCTAGCCAACTTTGCTCTTCTTACTACCATTTTTTGAATTAACGGAACTTCTTGCATCGGAATTTCTACTCCTAAATCTCCACGAGCGACCATTAAACCATCACAATACGGAATTAAAGCATCAATGTTTTCTACTGCTTCTGGTTTTTCAATTTTAGCAATAACCGGAATTCTATGCTCTGATTTTTGACTTATTAAATCGTGTAATTTTATTAAATCTTCTGGCTTTCTAACAAATGAAAGTGCAATCCAATCTACATTTTGCTCAATTGCAAAAATGGCATCTTTCATATCTTTCTCCGTTAATGCTGGTAAAGAAATTTTTGTATTTGGTAAATTGACACCTTTTTTAGAAGACAAAACACCGCCAATTTTTACTTTTGTTATTACTTCGTTTTTTTTATTTGTTGCTACAACTTCAAAAAGCAATTTTCCATCATCAACCAAAATTTGTTCTCCTTTTTTAACATCTTTTGGAAAATCTTGATAGGTCATAAATGCCTTTTCATTCGTTCCTATACATTTTTCTGTTGTAAAAATAAATATGTCATCCGTTTTTAAAACAACATTGTCTTCCATTACACCAACTCTAAGTTTTGGCCCTTGTAAATCAGCTAAAATTGCTACATGAGTGTTTTTTTCCTCATTAATTTCTCTAATATCTTTTATTCTGGCTTTTACATTATCGTAATCTGCATGAGAAAAATTAATTCTAAAAACATTTACTCCTGCATCTATTAAATCAGAAATTATTTCTTTGGTGTTTGATGCTGGTCCTAATGTTGCAAGGATTTTTGTTTTTTTATTGATTGGCATATATTAAAAAATTAAAAAATCTTTAGATTTTAATGTGTTTGGATCTATTCTGTATGATGTAATTACTTGGTTTATAGAATTTATTTCTTCAACCTTTTTAGTTATATAATCGTAATTGAAATCGCCTTCTAATTTTAGAAAAAAATCTACTTTCTTTTTTTCAGGAATTAAATAGATTGTTATCTCGTTTGTTTTGAATAATCCTGTAGAAGTTTCTTCTAAATGATTTGAATATTGATTAGAAATTAAAAACCAAGATTGACTAAATTCCGTATTAATAAATTCGTAAACACTAAATGTTGCGTTATTATTTTTGTTTTCAAAATCTAAGCTATATTCTGCTCTAACAAACCGTGTATTTATTTTTTGATTTAATAAATAGGCTAATTTATACTCTTCTAATGTAGAATGAATTCCAATTAAGGTATAATTGTTATCAGAAAAATCATTTAATTCTAGCGAATGTACTTGCATATAAATAACTTAATGATTTTAAATTACAATTACTGCTAAATTACATAGAGTTTCTCATAAAATAACCAAAAAAGAATGAAATCGATGTAGTAAAAAAGTTAAGAATTTGTTATTTCGTCTTGCAAAGCAAAATAAACTCTTTTTGAAGCTTGTTCTTCTGCTTTTTTCTTAGAAGTTGCTCTGCCTTTTGCTACCAAAGATCCATCAATACTTATTTTTACACTAAAATGTTTTATGTTTTCGTTTCCAGAATCTTCATAAATATCGAAGTTGTATTGTTTTTTTTGTTTCTGACACCATTCAATGATTAATCCTTTATAGCTAGTAATTTTACCTTCAAGTTTAGCAATATCTACATACGGAATAATAACATTCTCGTAAATAAATTTTTTGCAATAATTATAACCTCTATCTAAATAAATCGCCCCAATTAATGCTTCGAAAATATTGCCATAAATATTATCGCCAACATTTTCTTTGTCAAAATTACTTTTTACATATTTAATTAAATTTAAGTCTTTTCCCAATTCATTTAAATGCTCTCTACTAACAATTTTAGAGCGCATTTGAGTTAAATAACCCTCATTACCATTAGGAACTTTTTTATATAAAAAGGAAGCAATTATAGAGCCTAACATCGCATCTCCTAAGAACTCTATACGTTCATAGTTAAGAGGATTTCCAGTATCGTCTTTTAGTTTTAAAGACCTGTGTGTAAATGCCTTTTTATAAAAGCTTAGTTTTTTTGGTGAAAAATGAAGAAGTGCTTTTAGTTCGTAATAAAACCCCGCATCTTCTTTTTTTTGGAGGTTTACAATTTTACGAATAAAATTCATGCAGAATTAATCAATTTTTTTTAGCGCGACACAAGCATTGTGTCCTCCAAAACCAAATGTATTGCTAATTGCAATTTTAACATCTCGTTTTTGTGCTTTATTAAACGTAAAGTTTAGTTTACTATCAATTTGGTCATCATCTGTAAAATGATTAATTGTAGGAGGAACTATACCTTTATTTATTGCTAAAATAGAAGCTATTGCTTCAATTGCGCCAGCAGCTCCTAATAAGTGACCAGTCATTGATTTTGTAGAGTTAATGCTAATGTTATAAGCATGCTCACCAAAAACCTCTAAAATTGCTTTAGATTCAGCAACATCTCCTAACGGAGTAGAAGTTCCGTGCATATTAATAGCATCTACATCTTCTGGGTTAATACCGGCATCTCTTAAACAATTTAACATTACGTTTTTTGCTCCCAATCCTTCTGGATGTGGTGCTGTAATATGATAAGCATCAGAAGACATTCCGCCTCCAATTACCTCAGCATATATTTTTGCTCCACGAGCAATTGCATGTTCATATTCTTCAAGTACTAGAGCTCCAGCTCCTTCTCCTAAAACAAATCCTTCTCTATCTTTATCAAAGGGTCTAGATGCTGTTTCTGGACTATCATTTCTTGTTGATAGCGCATGCATTGCATTAAATCCTCCCATACCAGCAATTGTAACAGCTGCTTCAGAGCCACCAGTAACGATAGCGTCAGCTTGTCCTAATCGGATGTAATTTAAAGAATCTATAATAGCATTTGATGAAGATGCGCAGGCAGAAACCGTTGCGAAATTTGGCCCTCTAAAACCATGTTTAATAGAAATTTGCCCAGGAGCAATATCAGAAATCATTTTTGGAATAAAGAAAGGGTTGAATCTTGGCGTACCATCTCCAGCAGCAAAGTTTAATACTTCGTTTTGAAAAGTTTCTAATCCTCCAATTCCAGAACCCCAAATTACACCAATCCTATCAGGATCGTGATCTTCCGAGTTTAAACCAGAATCCGCAATTGCTTCATCTGATGCAACCATTGCATATTGAGAAAAACGATCCATTTTACGGGCTTCTTTTCTATCAATAAAATCGGTTACATTAAAATTTTTTAATTCACATGCAAAACGAGTTTTGAACTTACTAGCATCAAAATACGTTATAAGTGCTGCTCCGCTAACTCCGTTAACTAAACCGCTCCAATATTCTTGTATATTATTACCAATTGGTGTTAATGCACCAAGTCCAGTTACAACAACTCGTTTAATTTGCATATAAAAATTACTTTTTAGCTTCTTCTATATAGCTTACTGCTTGACCAACAGTACCAATATTTTCTGCTTGATCGTCTGGTATTTGGATATCAAATTCTTTTTCGAATTCCATAATTAATTCCACAGTATCTAAAGAATCTGCTCCTAAATCGTTTGTAAAGCTAGCTTC
>JBDNGO010000059.1:0-8267 GCA_041689245.1 Flavobacteriaceae bacterium
ATTGTGCAGGCTTTTTTGCCATTTCTGATGTAAAAAAAGATTTAAAATAGTTAAAGTCTTTTTCTTTATCATCTGTAGTATAATAGGGTTCAGAGAATTTTACTTGTTTGTTTCCAAAGTCCAACGTTGCCATTACAATTGGCACCTTTGCCCCTTTAGCAATATAATAAAAACCTGTTTTCCACTTAGCTACTTTTTTTCTTGTTCCTTCAGGAGATAAAGCCAATCTAAATTCTTCTTTTGCGTTAAATACATCTACAATTGCATCCACCAAATTGTTGTTTTTAGATCTATCAACTGGTGTACCGCCTAAGCTTTTAAAAAAAAATCCAAACGGACCTTTAAATAAAGAGTTTTTACCGATAAAATTGATTTTAATTCCAGAAGTATTTCTTGCTAAAATTCCGATTGGAAAATCTTGCCAACTAGTATGTGGAGCAGCAATAACTATATATTTTTTAATATTTTTAGGGAAATCGCCAACCAATTTCCAACCTAAAATAGTTTTAAAAATAAATTTTGAAATCATAAAGTAGCTATAAGTTTACAAAAAAAACACTTATTATTATGTACACAAATATAAAACTCTTAATTTTATAATCTTCAATATTTAATATTTAAATAGTTTATGGAAATGATAGTATATATTATCGTAGGAGCTGTGATTGGTGGCGTTTTAGGTTTTTTTATTTCTAAATCAAAATTTGTAAAAGAGATTTCTACTTTAAATGAAAAGAACAGTCATCTTGATGAGATTAATGGAAAATTAGAAGATACTAATTTTCAACTAAATGAAAACCTCAAGGCTTTGCAAGTAGATAAAAATAAGCTTAATTCTGATATCGCTGTAAAAGAGAGTGAATTAAAAAACTTACAAAGAGATATAGATATCCTTAACACAAAATTAAAGCCTTTTGAAGAATTGAAAAACTCTAAGGACAAATTAGAGAACACTCTAAAATTGATTGAGGAAGAAAGAAATACATTAAAAGATAAAAATACTTCATTGAAAAAAGATGAGGAAAACAGAATTAAACAATATGAGAAAAATATTGAAGCAACAAACACTTTGCAAGATTCATTAGAAAAAGAAAAAACTAGATTAAATGATGAACGAGTTAATAATGAAAGAGTTAAACTAGAAAAGCTTAAAGAAACTTGGAGTGAGCATGAAAAAGATGTAGAAAATCATATTAGATTAATATGTAAGAACAATGTAATAAAATACGTTGAAGGTAAAGATTTTCCATATTCTGGAATAAAACCAGATAATACTATTGAAATCCTTGATCAACTAGTGATTTTTGATGCGAAAAGTCCAGCAAATGAAGATTTAAATAATTTTCCTAAATATATAAAACTTCAAACAGAAAGCTTAAAGAAATATGCTAAACATAAAGATGTGAAAAATGATTTATATCTAGTTATTCCATCTAATACAACACATATAATAAAAGAATATATATATAATATTGGTGATTATAATGTTTATATAATAACTAAAGACTCTTTAGAACCTATAATACTTAGCCTTAAAAAGATTGAAGAGTATGAATTTGCAGACAAGTTAAGTCCAGAAGAAAGAGATAATGTTTGTCGAATTATTGGAAAATTCGCTCATACTACAAAACGTAAAATACAAATTGAACAGTTTTTTGCTAATGAATTTCTAGAAATTCTACAAAAAAGCAAAACGTTACTTCCTAGAGAAATATTAGAAACTGTTATTAAGTTTGAAGATGCGGAAAGATTAAATCCTCCAATGGAAAAAAGAAACAAAAAAATATTAACTCAAGATTTAATTGATAAATCAAATGAATTAAATAAAGAAATCGAATTAAGGGAAATACCACAAATTGAAGCAAATATTTATTATAAAGACAAACCTAAAACAGGTAACTAAACCTTTAATTTTTTCACCAACTTCTCTATAGTTAACCCTTGTGCAATAATTGAAAATATCACTAGAACATAGGTTCGGTAATTACTAAGAATAAATTTCTGTGTATATCGTTTGTTAATCTTAAAGCCTAAGAGATTGAATTTCCGCTACGCAATCTGCCTCAAGTCATAATTAAATTGGTGTTTGGCACAAAATCTAATTTCTTTTTAAAGATATTTATCGGAATTAATAATGACAAAAAAAGTAGCTAAAAAGTTTTTAACCAACCTGCAATACTCATTCTAGATACATTTGTTACAAGTACTTCATGTTCTAGTTCATTACTTTTAAAAAAAACACATTTTTGATTTTCTGGTGATATGATTTGAACTTCCAATTTTTGATGAATTTTTAACTCTCCACCATTTTCCTTTACCCAGCCTTCATTTAAATACATAATCATAGAAAAGGCTCTACCGTTATCTGATTTAAATTGATCGATATGTTTTTTATAAAAAGCACCTTTTTCGTATAAAGCATAATGAAACTCATAGCTTTTGATTCCAGTAAAACAGGTGCTATTTAAATACAAAACAAAAGAATCTATCAACTCAAAAAATAACAATTCAGTTTCATTATTATCTTTTTTATCTAACCAAAATATTTTATCTCTTCTAATTTTTTTATCTTTAGTTGATACATAACCGTTTCCGATACCTGCCCTTTTTAATGCTTTTTGATTATAAAGAGCTACTAAGTTTAATTTTAATTGTAACGCTAAATCGGTACTTAAAAAATTGTTAGAAACACCTATTCCCTTTTCTAAAAAGGTAGAAATAAGGTCTTCAAAGTTCGTTTGCACTAATTAAAGGTTCCTTTTTTAAAAATAAAAATTGCATTCGATTGCTTATTCATAAAATATTTTGGTTAGATAAAATAATCTGTTTTTAAGGCAAATTCGCTCTATGCACTTACTTGTAAATGTAGAATAAAATTTACTACAAGATCTTTTTATTTTAAGAATAACTTCAAGCACTAAAAACAAGTTAGTTCTTTACAAACTCTATGAATTAACGGCATAAAACAAGCAATCTATTGGCAGCTTTTTTATTAAAGAACCACGATTAGTTTACATTACAAATAATCTTCTACAACTCATCATTTCTTCAACTCGTTCTCCAATAGATGCTAATGCTTCATCGTTATCATGATGCTGAATTGCTTCATCAATAAAATCAACAATAGTTTGCATATCGGTTACTTTTAATCCTCTTGTGGTAACTGCTGCCGTTCCAACTCTAATTCCAGATGTTATAAATGGACTTTTATCATCAAAAGGAACCATGTTTTTATTTACAGTAATATTTGCTTTTCCTAAAGCAATTTCGGCGTCTTTACCCGAAATATTTTTGTTTCGCATGTCAATCAACATCATATGGTTGTCTGTTCCTCCAGAAATAATATCATATCCTTTTTCTACTAATCCTCTAGCCAGAGCAGCTGCATTTTCTTTTACTTGCAATTGATACTCTAAAAACTCATCTGTTAACGCTTCTCCAAAAGCTATTGCTTTTGCTGCAATTACATGCTCTAAAGGTCCGCCCTGATTTCCTGGAAAAACAGACGAATTAATTAAAGTCGACATCTTTTTTGGACTTCCATTCTTTAGCGTTTCTCCAAAAGGATTGTCAAAATCTTTTCCAATCATAATCATTCCTCCTCTTGGACCACGTAAGGTTTTATGCGTTGTTGTGGTAACTATATGACAATGTGGTAATGGATCATTTAAAATTCCTTTTGCAATTAATCCTGCCGGATGAGAAATATCTGCCATTAAAATTGCACCAACACTATCCGCAATTTCTCTAAAACGTTTAAAATCGATGTCCCTAGAATATGCAGAGGCACCAGCAATAATTAATTTAGGTTGCTCTTTTATTGCTGTTTCTTGAATTTTATCATAATTCAAAACTCCTGTTTCCTTTTCAACTCCATAAAAAGAAGTTGTATATAGTTTTCCAGAAAAATTTACTGGAGAACCATGTGTTAAATGTCCTCCATGAGATAAATTGAAGCCTAAAATTTTATCACCAGGTTGTAGACAAGCTGCAAAAACTGCTGTATTAGCTTGCGATCCAGAGTGTGGTTGAACGTTTACATATTCTGCTCCAAACAATTCTTTTGCTCTATCAATTGCAATTTGTTCTACAATATCTACAATTTCACAGCCGCCGTAATACCGTTTATTAGGATATCCTTCTGCGTATTTATTGGTTAAGACAGAACCCTGTGCTAACATCACTTGGTCGCTTACAAAGTTTTCTGACGCTATTAATTCTAAGCCATTTTGTTGTCTTTCTTTTTCCTCTTGAATAAGATCAAAAATTTGATTATCTAGTTGCATTGTTGTTTGTTTATATAAAGATTATCAAAAGTAATAAAAATCATTTTGCAACTAACAACTTTCTATTATATTTGATAAAAATTTAATAACATTAGTTAAAAACTAATACTAGATATATTTAAATGAAATTAACTGCAAATAACCCAAATAGAAAATCATGGCTACCTGTTTCTAAAGATTCTGATTTTCCAATTCAAAATATTCCGTTTGGTGTATTTATTACTAAAGATGATATTATTACCATCGGAACAAGAATTGGCGATTATGCTATCGATTTAGGTGCCTTGCATCAATTAGGCTATTTTGATGGAATTCCGCTTACTGATGATCTTTTCTTACAAGATTCTCTAAATGATTTTATTGCTGATGGTCGTAAAACTTGGCGTTTAGTTCGTAATAGAATTGCAGATATTTTTGATGTCACTAAAAGTGGCTTAAGAGATCATAAAGAACATAAAACAGAAATCATTTTTAGAATGGAAGAAGTAGAAATGTTATTACCTGTTAGTGTTGGCGATTACACAGATTTTTATGCAAGTAAAGAGCATGCTACAAATGTAGGTACTTTATTCCGTGATCCAGAAAATGCATTAATGCCAAACTGGTTACATGTTCCTATCGGATATCACGGTAGAAGCTCTTCTATCATTCCGTCTGGAACACCAATAAGAAGACCTTACGGACAATCTAAACCTGCAGAAGGAACAAATACACCAGGATTCGGACCAACAAAATTATTGGATTTCGAATTAGAAATGGCTTTTATTACTACAGATTCCAATACCTTGGGAGATCGTATTTCTATTGAAGAAGCAGAAGAATATATTTTTGGAATGGTGTTATTTAATGATTGGTCTGCAAGAGACATTCAAGCTTGGGAATATCAACCATTAGGCCCTTTTTTAGGAAAAAACTTTGCATCAACCATTTCTCCTTGGATAGTTACTTTAGATGCTTTAGAGCCATTTAGAACGGATAATCCAAAACAAGTTCATGAGCCTTTACCGTATTTAAAAATTGATGGTAAAAAAAGTTATGATATTAAATTACAAGTAGGAATTAAACCAGAAGGAAAAGAAGAAACCGTTGTTGCAAATTCTAATTTTAAATATATGTATTGGACAATGGTGCAACAATTGGCGCATCATACCGTAAACGGTTGTCCAGTAGAAGCTGGTGATATGATGGGTTCTGGAACTATTTCTGGACCAACAAAAGATAGTTATGGTTCTATGTTAGAATTATCTTGGCGTGGACAAAACCCAATTAAACTAAACGATGGTTCTGAACGTAAATTCATTAATGATAACGACACCGTAATTATGCGTGCTCATTGTGAAAACGAAGATATTCGTATTGGTTTTGGTGATTGTACCGGTAAAGTATTACCTGCAATTGAGTTTAAGAAATAAGTTCTCACCTTTCGTTTATATTGAGCGTAGTTAAAAGACTCAAACAAAATTTAACTTTATAGAAACTAAAAAAAGGATGTTCAAATGAGCATCCTTTTTTTAGTCTAATAACCTTTTAATTTATTTTTAGTTAAATCGTTTTATAAATGCCTCAAATGCACTTATGAACTGTTTTCTTGGTGTTTCCATAAATGCGGCATGATCTCCTCCAGAGATAACTACCCAGCTTTTATCTGCGGTTTTTAATTTTACAAATAATGCTGCTTGCACTGCTGTTGGCGCTATTGGATCTAATTCTCCTTGTATGATTAAAGTAGGGATGGTTATTAATGATGGATCTATACTATTAAACTCATGTTCATTTTTCCAATCTACTCTAATAGGATCACTTTCTAAAGCCATTTTAACATAAGTATCTATGGCTTTTTTACTGATACTCCCCGGAACTATAAAATCACTTGCAGCAGCTTTTGCTGTATTCACAGTCTTTCTTAGTTGATGGTTCTTTGGATTTTCTGGAAGTTGGTAATTTATGTCTTTCCAAAAACCGAAAAGTGTTAGGCTTGCAATGTCTGCTGAATTTTTCTGGGTTGCTAATAGCGATGATGTTGAACCCATAGACCAACCAAACAAATGCACTTTTTTGTTGTTATTTTGAGTAGAAATCCAATGTAATACATTGATAATATCTTTTGCTGCCACAGTTGGCGTTAACCATTCTGTGCTATCTCTCGGAGTTTTCCCATACCCTCTTAAATCTACTGCATACGAAGTATATCCTTCAGCTAACATTCCGTCCATTAGTGACAAATCTTCGCCTTCTACTTGTAAATCAAAATCAGGAACCGCACTCCAAGTTCTACCATGTACAAAAAGAATAATTCCTTTTGGGTTTTCTACTCTTTTTTCCCAAACAGCCATTGGATGTCCATAAGAATCAACAGTATGTCTAATAAGTTCCTTCTTTGGTTGGTTTAGAGAAGTATCTGTGGTGCTCTCTGTTTTACAAGAAAAAAAGAAGAACAATACTACTAAAAAAGTAAGTTTTGTAATACTATTTAATCGTTTCATAGGGTTAATTTTTAGTAAATATACTAAATCCTTTTAATCAATTTACTTCCTTGTTAGCTTGAGTAATAGCAAAGTATATTTTGATTGAAGTGTCTATATAAAAACAGGTTCTTAGCTATTTTTTATATATTTAACAAAAAAGAAATGATTAAAAGAACTCTATTTTTTGGAAATAAATGCTCTTTAACTACAAAACATGAGCAATTAATAATAATTAAAGAAGAGAAGCAAACTTCTGTACCAATAGAAGATATTGGTTTTATTGTTTTAGAAAATCAAGAAACATATATATCCATACCTGCGTTATCAAAACTATCTACCAATAACGTTAGTGTTATTTTTTGTGATAACAAACACATGCCACAAAGCATGTTGTTAAACCTAAACAATCATCACATTCAACAAGAGCATTTTAGAAATCAAATCAACGCATCAGAACCATTAAAAAAACAATTATGGCAGCAAGTAATTAAGTGTAAAATTAACAATCAAGCACATTTATTAGAAAATATAGGACAAAATAATACACCATTAAAATATTATGCTTCTAAGGTATTAAGTGGCGATACTGACAATAGAGAAGGTGTCGCAGCAGGGTATTATTGGAAACATCTTTTTGATTTTAATTTTAAAAGAGAACGTTACGGAGAGTATCCAAATCTATTTTTAAACTATGGCTATATTGTTTTAAGAGCTGCTATGGCTAGAGCGATTTCTGGTAGCGGATTATTAAGTACATTAGGAATTCATCATCATAATAAATACAATGCTTTTTGTTTGGCAGATGATATTATGGAGCCTTACAGACCACTTGTTGATGCTAAAGTACTTACAATACTAAATAACTATAACGAGCAAGAATTAACAACCGAAATTAAGTCAGAATTACTAAATATCTTAACAGAAACCGTATATTTTGAAGACAAAAAAAGCCCTTTAATGGTTGCGTTAACAACAACTACAAGTTCTTTACAACAATGTTTTTCTGGTAGTACTAGAAAAATTATCTACCCAAATTTATGGAACTAAATGCGTATAGAGTTATGTGGTTATTTGTATTTTTTGATTTACCTACCGAAACAAAAAAAGACCGTAGAAATGCGCAACAGTTTCGTAAAAACCTATTAAAAGATGGTTTTACCATGATGCAATATTCTGTTTATATGCGACATTGTGCAAGTAGTGAAAGCGCAGATGCGCACGAAAAAAGAATTAAACTATTATTACCACCTTTTGGGAAGGTTTCTATTCTTCGAATTACAGATAAACAATACGGTAATATTATGAACTTTTGGGGAAAAGTGCAAAAACCAACAGAACCTTCTCCAACACAACTAGAACTCTTTTAAGGTATACAACCAAAAAAATGCTTCAACTATGCCATTTAACAACATAGAAGAAGCATTTTGTTTTACGATATTTTCTCTTAATTAATTGATTATTAGAAGCTATAGCAGCAACTAATATCGTGTTTTCTAATCTTTAATCAAACCACAAC
>JBDNGO010000060.1:0-4564 GCA_041689245.1 Flavobacteriaceae bacterium
AAAAAATAAAATTCCTATTTGGCGGCTATCCGAAGAAATAATGAATGAAAAAACGAAACTGCGAAGCGTAGCTTCAAGCATAAGTTTTGAAAATGAATGATGCAAAGCAATTTCCTACGGATAGAATTGATTTTTTGGTTCGTTTTGTATCAAAACAAAATGAACAAAACAAAAGAAAGTTATACTTTTACATTTTAAACTAAGCCTTTTGAACTCAATTATAGATTTTTTTTTAGAACCTTATAGAACAGCAACTACACTAAATATTTTGTTAGAAATCCTAGCCGTTATTTTCGGAATTTCCTCTGTTTGGTATGCAAAAAAAGAAAGCCTTTTAGTCTATCCAACAGGAATTGTAAGTACAGCAATTTATGTATATATCTGTTATCAGTTTACACTGTATGGCGATTTAATTATCAATATTTATTATACATTAATGAGTTTGTATGGTTGGTATATGTGGACACGTTTGGTTGGAAATCATCATATTGAAATTACTAGAACGACAAAAAAAGACAAACTCAAAGCTGTCGGAATTTTCGTTTTCACAGCATTATTTGTGGTTTGTGTCTATTTATATTTTAATCGATTTGATAGAATTACCGATTATTTTGACACGTTTACAACTGGAGTTTTCTTTGCCGCCATGTGGTTAATGGCAAATAAAAAATTAGCACATTGGAGTTTGTGGATTGCAGGAAACATCATTTCTATTCCACTCTATTTTATTAAAGGATTAGGATTCTCAGGAATTCAGTTTATCATATTTTTAATCATCGCATTTCAAGGATATAAAGCATGGAAGAGAAGCTTAAACAGCAACCAGCAAACATTATAAAAGTTGTTTTATTCGGCCCAGAATCTACTGGAAAAACAACACTTTCTAAACAATTAGCTCGCTATTACAATACCGTTTGGGCGCCAGAATATGCACGTGAATATTTGCAAAAAAAATGGAATAACGAACGTAAAACTTGTGAAGCTGATGATTTGGTTCCGATTGCTATCGGGCAAATGAAATTAGAAAATAAGCTGGTTGATAAAGCAGATAGAGTTTTAATTTGTGATACTGATCTACTTGAAACTAAAGTCTATTCTGAAGAATATTATGGCGGATTTGTAGACCCAGTATTAGATAAAGCTGCAAAAAATAACACCTACGATTTGTATTTATTAACCTACATCGATACGCCTTGGGAAGAAGATGATTTGCGAGACAGACCAGAGTTAAGAAGAGAAATGTTTAATGCTTTTGAAAACGCCTTAAAAAAATACAATCGCCCATATGTTTTGTTAGAAGGCAATAAAGAAACCAGATTAAAAATTGCTGTTAATGCTATTGACCAATTGATTGCAAACAGAAAAAACCTGTCATCATTCTCTAAAAGTTTAGAAAAATAATAACTGGTTTTGGACACAGAAAAACTCATAAAAGAACTTAATTTTAAAGCAACAAGAAGCAGTGGCGCTGGCGGACAACATGTAAACAAAGTTTCGTCTAAAATTGAATTGTTTTTTGATGTAGAAAACTCAGCCGAATTTTCTGAGGAAGAAAAAAATCAATTGCTTAAAAAATTGGCGACTCGACTTACAAAAGAAAATGTGTTACTCTTAACGTGTGATGAAAGTAGAAGTCAACATAAAAATAAAGAGCTAGCAATTAACCGTTTTTTAGAAATTATTACTCTAGGATTAAAAGTTCTTAAAAAACGTAAACCAACAAAACCAAGTAAATCTTCAATTAGAAAGAAAGCCGAAAACAAACGCAAACAAGCGTTTAAAAAAGTGTTGCGTAAAAAACCAAATGCTGAATAAAAAATAACGATTATTGTTTTCTAATTCAAAAATCTAATCTACTTTTGCAACGTTCTCATAAAGGGGTGCTTTTACAGTTATCAGTGAACAGTTATCAGTAAATCGTTTTAAAACAACTTTCCTACTTTTAACTTTTTAACTTTCAACTTATAAAAAGGCTGAGATCATACCCATTGAACCTAGAACAGGTAATGCTGTTTAGGAAAAGGCGAAAATCGCCAATAGTAAAAACGTCATTGCGAAGTTTACCTGAACTTGTTTCAGGAACTACTGAAGCAATCTTAAAAAGAGATTACCACGTCGTAAACTCCTCGTAATGACAAACAACAATTAATTATTCAATACTAATCACAAGAATAATTACCTCTTTTTATTCGTTTTAAATTTTTTTAAAATGAAAAAAATATCCATTTTTTTATTCTTGTTTACAAGCATGCTTGTAAGCTCCCAGACTTTTACAATTTCTGGAAAAATCTCTGATGAAAACAAAGAACCTTTAGCGAGTGCTTCTATTTTTATCAAAAATGCTAACAACGGAACTTCATCTGACTTTGAAGGAAACTATCAATTTAAAGTTGCTTCTGGAACACATGAAATTGAAGTTCGTTTTATTGGTTATAAATCAACATCAAAAACGGTCACGATTACCAATCAAAATGTACTCGTTGATTTTAATTTACAACCAGAAAACAATGTGTTAGATGAAGTATTGGTTTCTGCAGTTCGTGTAAAAGCAAACTCACCAGTAACACATTCTAACCTATCAAAAAAGGAAATTGCTAAGCGTAATTTAGGACAAGACATTCCTATTTTACTAAACTATTTACCTTCTGTTGTTACGTCTTCTGATGCAGGCGCTGGCGTTGGCTATACCTACATTAATGTTCGTGGTTCTAACGCAGAACGTGTAAATGTTACCATCAACGGAATTCCGTATAACGATGCTGAAAGTCAAGGAACTTTTTGGGTAAATATGGGCGATTTTGCTTCTTCTACTCAAAGTTTACAATTGCAACGTGGCGTTGGAACCTCAACAAATGGAACGGCTGCTTTCGGAGCGAGTTTAAATATTTTGACCGATGCTATTTCTGAAAATTCGTTTGCAGAAATCTCTAATTCTTTTGGTTCATACAATACCAAAAAACACACCGTAAAATTTAGCACTGGAAAGATTAATGATCATATAGAAATTGCAGGGCGTTTGTCTAAAATTTATTCTGATGGATATGTAGATAGAGCTTCTACAGATTTAAAATCGTATTTTTTACAAGCTTCTTATGTTGATGATAACACATTAATTAAAGCAATTACATTTGGCGGTAAAGAGAGAACTTATCAAGCTTGGGGAGGAATCAACGCTGCACAACTAGCTATAGACAGAAGACACAACCCATATACATATGAAGATGAAGTTGATGATTATCAACAAGATCATTATCAATTCCATTGGAATCAGAAACTGAACAACAATTGGTCTACAAATATTGGATTGAACTATACCAAAGGACAAGGATATTTTGAACAATATAAAGCTAATAAAAAAACATCTGACTATGCAGATTTGGTCGTAGCAACTAATGGCTCAAAAACGGACTTAATTGTTAGGCGTTGGCTAGATAACAAATTTTATGTAGCAAACTTTAATGCTACTTATAAAAAAGAAAACCTAGAGGTTATCTCTGGTTTTTCTTATAGTAAGTTTTCTAACAAACATTTTGGAGAAATAATTTGGGCAAAACAATTTGTACCAACTGCAACTATTAGAGATCACTATTATGATAGTTATTCTAGAAAGAATGATTTTAGTATGTTCTCTAAAGCTACCTTTAAATTAAGTGAAGGACTGAATGCTTTTGTCGATTTACAATACAGAAAAGTTAATTATAGCACTAACGGATTGACTTCTGACAGAAACCCGATTAATGTTGATACTAAATTCAATTTCTTTAATCCAAAAATTGGGTTTACATATGCTATGAATCAAAATTCTAGTTTATATGCATCTTATGCAAGAGCTAATAGAGAACCTAATAGAAAAGATTTTGAATTAAATGTAGATGTAAAACATGAGAAACTAAACGATTTTGAATTCGGTTGGCGTTTTAAAAATGAAGCAGTAAAATTAAGTACTAACGTCTATTACATGCAGTATAAAGATCAGTTAATCTTAACTGGTGATATTGATGATACTGGAGATTATAAAAGAGAAAATGTTACAGATAGTTACCGTTTAGGATTGGAAATTGATGCAGATATTCGCTTAAGCGATGTATTCTCTGTTCGTCCAAATATTGCTATTAGTTCTAATAAAATAAAAGATTTTATTATCAATAGAGATGGAGATACAAAAAACTTAGGAAGTACAAATATTGCTTTTTCCCCTAACGTTGTTGCTGGAAATGCTTTTGTATATCAACCTAACTCAAATTTACAAATTGCTTTATTATCTAAATTTGTTGGAGAGCAATACATGAGTAATACAGATACAGAAGCCTCTATGTTAGAAAGCTATTTTACAAGTGATTTAAACGTTAGTTATGAGCTTAAAACTACATCTATTTTCAAATCTATTGTTTTTACTGGATTGATAAATAATGCTTTTAATACTGAATATGTAGATAGAGGTTATACCTATTTAGATTACTGGACAGGCCCAGCTTCTTTTGAAGTTCAAGGCTATTTTCCACAAGCAACTAGAAACTTTTTAATTGGTGTTACATTGAAATTTTAGGGAGAATTAATGTTGAAA
>JBDNGO010000061.1:0-11344 GCA_041689245.1 Flavobacteriaceae bacterium
CAATTGTAATGGCAACGTTGGACTTTGGAAACAAACAAGTAAAATTCTCTGAACCCTATTATACTACAGATGATAAAGAAAAAGACTTTAACTATTTTAAATCTTTTTTTACATCAGAAATGGCAAAAAAGCCTGCACAATATTAAATAAAAAAAGCCTACTTTTAAGTAGGCTTTTATGCGTATCTATTACTTTTTAATCCCTGGTAAATTAACTGGTTTCTTTGTTTGCCAATGAAAAATTGGAGCTTTCTTTTTTACTGGTACAATCTCATCTAAAGTGTTTGCGTCATAAAGAACGCCGTTTTTCATCACATATTTAAGTGTAGTTGTGTTTCTTAAATTATCTAACGGGTTTTTATCCATAATTAGAATGTCTGCTACTTTCCCTTCTTGTATACTTCCTAAATCGGTATCTAATCCTAATGCTTTTGCTCCAGAAATTGTAGCTACTTTTAATGCATCTAAATTTTTCATTCCTCCACTTGCTACAGACCAAAGTTCCCAATGAAAACCAAGTCCTTGTAATTGTCCGTGGCTACCAATTCCTGCTAATCCATTTGCTTCCACTAAATCTTTCATAAACTCTGCATGTTTTTGAAACACATGTTCTTCATCCATAAACCAACCTGGTCTTCTTCTAGATTTACTTGCCAATTCTTCATAAGGCGTAAAATATTGCATTTTTTTATCATGATATGGATTTTCTCTAGAATAATAATAGTTTTCTGCCCAAGGACCACCATATGAAACTAATAATGTTGGTGTTACAGCCATTTTAGAAAACGCTGTGCTTTCTATCACATCTTTATAAATTGGGTAAATTGGGAACGAATGTTCGTGTCCTGGATATCCATCTAATAATTGTGTCATATTCATTTTAAAATCTAATGAACCTTCTGTTGTTGGCATTAGTTTTAATTCTTTGGCAGCCATTATAACCCATTGACGTTGCTGTCTATTTCCAACAACATACATCTTTATATATTTTGTATTGTAATATTCACTGTATTGTTTTAAAACATCTTTAGCATGATTTAAACTCTTAATATTATATGCCCAATAACCAACTCCTGGACCAGTGCTATAAACTCTTGGTCCGTGCATCATTCCTGCATCAACCATATCCGAATATGTTAATACATCTGTAGTTGCAGTTTGTGGATCTCTTGTTGTTGTAACTCCATAAGCTAAGTTTGCAGAATAAATCCAAACTTGATTTTTATGAATTCCCCAGTTTGGCCACATGTGTGCGTGGGTATCTACAAAACCTGGAGTAATCGTTTTACCTGAAACATCTATTACTTTAGCGCTATTTGGAACATTAAAACTTCCTGATACTCCAACTTTTTGAATTCGATTATTTACGATTAAAACATCTCCCTTTTCAATTACTTCATTACCGTTCATGGTAATAATTCTACCTCCTTTTAATAATATTGTTCCTTTTGGTATTACTTTTTTATATCCAACTTTTATAAGATATTCATCAGCTTTAAACTTTGTTTCTTCTTCTGGTTCTTCTTTTGCTTTTTTATCCGTTATTTTTTCTTTCTCTTTTTTCTTTTTTTCTGCGGCTAAATTATCTACAAAAATTTTTCCTTTATCCAAATTATAAACAAAATGACTTGATCCTAATGACCAATGCACATTTTTACTATCTGAAGACCAAGCTGGAAATTCACCACCCATAATTGTTAATTTTTGAGCAGGAAAAGCCGCTTTATTTGCATCTGCTAAAGAAATTAAAGGTGTAGTTCCTGTTTTAGGAATTAGCACGGAATAAATATCATTGTTAATTTTTGCCAAGGCATTTTTTCCATCAGGAGAAATTCTAATTTCTTGTGGCGTAGAAGCTTTGTTGTTTTCTCTCCAACCTTCTATTTCATTGGGTAAAATTCCGTGTTCTTCACCAAAAATATCAGAAGAACCGTATGTTGTAATTCCTGTCAATTTTAAAAGCGATTTTTCATCTGTTCCGTCCCAACGAATTGATATTAAACCATTACTGCCATGGTTCATATAAATTCTATCATCAATTTTAGCAAAATGAATATTTGCTCTTCCTTTTGTTCTGTCAATCACAGTAATTTTTCCTCCATTTGTTGAAATCCATGCAATTTCATTTACTGGATTAGAATTACCAATTGCATCCTCAAATTCTTGAGTACTTCCTTTTAAAAATGCAATTCTATCAGAATTATATGACCAAGCTGGTTTGCTGTAAAAACCTGATTCATTAGTTAGCTTTTCAAGTTTCGTTCTTCCAGAAACATTTACTTTATACAAGTGTCCTTCACCATATTTCCAAGTTGTAAAAACAAGGTTTTTACTATCCGGAGACCAAGAAGGTTGTGCTTCTGTAAAATCATTTTCTGTTAAACGTTTTGGTTTTCCGTTAGGAAAATCCATCACATACAATCTATTTAATGCAGTAAAAGCAAGCATTTCCCCATTTGGTGAAGGAACTGCGTCTCTAATTTGAGTTACAAATGCTTCTGGAGCATCATCAATCGGATATTTAAAAGAAACCATTGGACCTAACTCAATATTTACATCTACATTAAACGGAATCTCAGTTGCATTGTTTGTTGCTAATGAAATAGAATACATTTTTCCACCATAAGAAGTAATTAAATTTTTACTATCTGGAGTAAAATCCATTCCTGGTAGTACACCTAATGTTGCCATCGATTCTTGATCGTCTCTTTGAATTGGATATGCCAACCATTTTTCTTCACCGTTTTTTAAGTTACGAAGAATCAAACCTGTTTTATCTTCAAATCTACTTCCAAAGACTAGCCAATTTCCGTCTTTAGAAAGTGTTGGTGTAAAAGAGGAACCATATCTAGAAGTTATGGTTTCTGTAGAACCATCGTTGCGATCAAATGTCATAATTTGATATTGAGGTAATTGAGCATTATAATTCCAAGCTCCACTTCTAGAAGAAAAATAAATCAATCTTCCATCTGCTCCAAAAGCGGGGTCAATTACTTTTAAATTAGCTGGTTCAGAAATTAATTTTGCTCCAGAACCACCATCTTTGTGATATAAATAGGGTTTTATATTTCTTCTCCCTTTTACTCCCAAAATATAATCTCCGTCTGGACTCCAGTCTGCAGAAAAATGTTTTTGATCACTATCTTTGGTTAGTTGTTTTTCTTCATTGGTTTTTAAATCTCTAATCCAAATATTATCTGAACCGCTTTTGTCGGAAATAAATACAATAGAGTTTCCGTCTGGGCTATATCTAGGATGAACATCATACGCCATTCCTTTGGTTACTTTTGTTGCTTTTCCTCCAGAAATAGGAATTGTATATAAATCTCCCATCATATCGAAAATAATTTCTTTTCCGTTTGGATGAACATCTAAAGACATCCAAGTTCCTTGTTGGGTATTAAATGATAATTTTCTTTCTGGTTCAAGAGGCAATTCTTTTGTTGCTGCCTTTGTTGTATCTTTTTTCTGTTCAACCTTTTCTTGAGCAATTAGTGTAGTTGTAAATAACACTAAGACAAGAAAGAGCTTGGTAAATAGTTTGGTTTTCATGTTATAATTGATTAAAGTTAAAAATGGGAATAAATATAATAAAATTATTTATTATATTTTTATCTCTATTAAAAATCAAGTTATTTATCAAAATCACTTTGCCATGTCATAGAAATCGAATGAACAAAACTACTTTTCTACTTTTTTACTTCATTCTCATAATGCTCAGTTATTTTTTGAATACTTTTTATCGATTTTTGTATCCAATCAGCATATAGTTCTTCTTTTTCTTTTTTTGATAATTTCCAATCAATAGTAGAAGCTCTCAATTTTGTAGTAATATCTTGTAAAATAATGGCTGCAGCAACAGAAATATTTAAACTTTCTGTAAAACCAACCATTGGTATTTTTAAAAATCCATCTGCTTGCTTCATCGTATATTCAGAAACGCCTTCCTTCTCTACTCCAAATACAAAAGCAGCTTTTTTTGTAATGTCAAATTCGTGTAACACACAAGAATCATTATGTGGCGTTGTTGCTATAATTTGATAATCATCATTTCGTAAAGCATCCAAACAATCTTGCGTATTTGTTGCTGATATGTTATACTTTTTAATATCTAACCATTTTTGGGAACCTTTTGCGACATAACGAGAAACTCTGCTCGAATATTTATTCTGAATAATATGAACATCTTGTAATCCAAAAATATCACAACTCCGTATTACTGCGCTAGAATTGTGAGGTTGAAAAATATCTTCTAAAACAACTGTAAAATGTCTAGTTCTTTGTTCTAAAACTTTATGAAACGTCTCTTTTCGTTTATCACTAACAAAATTTTCTAAATAGTTTAAAAACTGAATATCAATCATAGGGTAGACAAATGCTTTTCACAAACATACTATAAAAATTATATTTTTGATTAAAATTCTGTCAGTTAGAGTGAATTTTACGATTGAAAATGAGTGAAATTTGTATCGAGAATAAGAATTTTATTTGTAAACTAGTTCTCGATACAGTTTTTTTTGATTTCGATTGCGCTGAATCTCACAAAAAAAATCACTCGAACTGACATTGTAACTTATGTTTTAAATCAAAATACACAACGGATTATAAAATCATATTTTTGCATACATTTATTTTAATGAAAAATTTAGTTGTTTTAACAGGAGCAGGAATTAGCGCAGAAAGCGGAATTAATACGTTTAGAGATGCAGATGGTTTGTGGGAAGGGCACGATATTATGGAAGTTGCTTCTCCTCAAGGTTTTTATAAAAACCCAGAATTGGTATTAAATTTTTACAATCAAAGACGACGACAATTGTTGTCCGTAAAACCAAATAAAGCGCATTTGAATCTAAAAGAATTAGAAAAATATTTTAATGTGACTATTATTACACAAAATGTAGATAATTTACACGAACAAGCTGGAAGTTCAAATATTATGCATTTACATGGCGAATTGTTAAAAGTAAGAAGTACTGCAAATTTAAATTTGATTTACAATTGGGAGAAAGATTTAGTATTGGGCGATTTATGTGAAGAAAACTCGCAATTAAGACCAAATATCGTTTGGTTTGGAGAAGATGTTCCTTTGTTAGAAAAAGCAGCAGAAATAACCTTACAGGCAAATGTTTTAGTAATTATTGGTACTTCTATGCAAGTGTATCCAGCAGCAAGTTTAATTAGCTATACAAAACCTAATGTAAAAATCTATTTTATTGATCCAAAACCATCTATTTCTGAGGATCAGTATAATAACCTTACTATTATACAAGACGTTGCTAGTTCTGGAACGGAAAAATTATTAAAACTATTACAAGTTTAAATTGACTTGTCATTCCCGTGTAAACGGGAATCTATAGAACCTAAATTAATGCTCTAAAACTAATTTTGGATTCCTGTCTTCACAGGAATGACAATGCCATTTTGAGGTTTTTGTCATTTCGAGCACAACGAAGTGAAGTCGATAAATCTCTTCAATAAAAGGTATACTTCATGAGATTCTTCCTCTTTCTTCATCAGAATGACAAAAAATGACAAAATGAATTACTTAGAAATTAATCGGCTAAAATAGTCGTATAGTTCTCCTTTAGCAACTGAGCTTCCTTTTTCTATCAAATCAAATATTTCTATATTTCTTTCTGAAGCATATTTTTTTGTTCCGTTAAAATACTCAACAGAATTATCTGTAGGATTGGACAATAACCATTTAAAACCTTCTTGCTCAAGTAGATTAATATCTTTATTTATTTTTACAAAAATTCTATGAATTTTAGTTGAGTCACATTTAAACAAGTTTACACTTTGCTTAGAAAAATGTTCTAGATTGGTTGTTTTGTTTAAAACATCGTCCCAAACAACATCAGAAAACACATTCATTTCATCTTCTGCAACTTGAGGTTTTACTTTCTTTAATTCATTCCATTCTTTTGCATCAATACTTTGCGATGCTAAAAAAAGTGCAAATTCTTCGTGTAAAGATTCAAATTGTTCTTTAGTTAGTTGTCTGTATTTCATTGACTTGAATTAAAAAAACGTTCCAATTTTGGGACTCTCCAAATATCTATGTTTAAAATGAATTAGAAAGAATATCTCAATCTAAATTGTATTTACCATCTAGATAATAAACTAGAATCATATACAAATGTATCTTTTAAATTAGAGTTAAATGTGTATGCTTGTATTATAAAATTAGCGTAAAAAAAAGAGTTTACTAGCATCTAGTAAACTCTCTTTTTTTAAGATATTATTAACAATTGCTTATTCAGCAACTACATCAAAAGTAATTTCTGCAACTACTGCTCTGTGTAATCTTACAGTTGCATTGTATTTACCTAATCTTTTTACTGATCCTCCAGCAACTTTAATAAATTTTCTATCTATTTCAGTTCCTTCTTTTGCGATTGCTTCAGCAACATCTGCATTGTTTACAGAACCAAATAATTTGTCTCCTGAACCAACTTTAGATGTAATCTTAATTTCTAATCCTTTAATTGTATTAGCTATTTTAGTAGCATCTTCAATTATTTTAGCTTCTTTAAAAGCACGTTGCTTTACCGTTTCTTCTAATACTTTTTTTGCAGAAGAAGTCGCTAATATTGCATATCCTTGTGGGATTAAAAAGTTTCTACCATAACCGTTTTTCACAGTTACAACATCATCTTTAAAACCTATATTTTCTACGTCTTGTTTTAATATTAATTCCATAATGCTTCTTCTTTTTTTATTTTAACATATCTCCAACATATGGCATTAAAGCTAAATGACGAGAACGTTTAATAGCTTGTGCAACTTTACGTTGATATTTTAATGATGTTCCTGTTAAACGTCTAGGTAAAATTTTACCTTGCTCATTTACTAAATACATTAAGAAGTCAGCATCTTTATAATCGATATACTTCATTCCGTTTTTCTTAAAACGACAGTATTTTGCTTCTTTTTTAGTTTCAATGTCAAGCGGAGTTAAGTATCTTACTTCTCCCTGCTTATTTTCTTTTGCTTGTTGCTCTATAGATGACATATCTCTTATTTTTTAGCAGATTTTGCACGTGCACTTCTCTTTTCAGCCCAAGCTGCAGCATGTTTGTCTAATTTAACAGTTAAATAACGCATAACGCTATCATCTCTTCTGAATTCAAGTTCGAATGAAGAAATTTCTTCTCCAGCCATTTTGAATTCAAATAAGTGGTAAAACCCACTTTTCTTTTTTTGGATTGGATACGCTAATTTTTTTAAGCCCCAATCTTCTTTAGAAATCATTTCGGCACCTTTAGAAACCAAATAGTCATTAAACTTTTGTACTGTTTCCTTTATCTGAGTATCAGATAAAACGGGATTCAAAATGAAAACAGTTTCGTAATGATTCATAAGTAATTGTTTTAATTTATTTTTAAGGCTGCAAATATAATGACTTTTTTCCATTAACCAATGCAACTTTCATCTATAATATTTGTCATATTTTTACAGTAAATAATCAGCATATGCAAATACCAGAATTTCCGAACTTAATTCATTACGCAATTCCTGCTTTTATAGCAACTGTTATTATAGAGGTTATCTTAACCGTAAAGGTGAAAATGGAGGAGTATGAATACAAAGATGCTGCTACTTCTATTGTAATGGGACTAGGAAATGTTGCTATTGGTTTGATTAGTAAAGCGATGGTTTTGGTAGTTTTTTATTTGGTTTATAATTCGTTTCACCTATTTGAAATTCCATTTGTTTGGTGGTCTTGGATTTTAATTTTATTTGCAGAAGATTTTGTGTATTACTGGTTTCATAGAATAAGTCATGAAAATAGATTTTTTTGGGCGAGTCATATTGTGCATCATTCTTCTCAGAAATATAACTTAAGTACAGCTTTACGTCAAACTTGGACAGGAAGTTTTACCTCTTTTGTCTTTTGGGTTCCGTTGGTTTTAATCGGGTTTCATCCAGTAATGATCTTAGTTATGATGTCAATTAGTTTGTTATATCAATATTGGATTCATACAGAATTGATCACTAAATTACCAAAATGGTTTGAAGCCTTTTTTAATACGCCAAGTCATCACAGAGTTCATCATGCAACAAATCCTCAGTATTTAGATAGAAACCTTGCAGGTATCTTTATTATTTGGGATCGTATTTTCGGAACATTTGAGCCAGAAGTTGAAAAACCTGTCTACGGATTGGTGAAGAATATCAACACGTTTAATCCTATTAAGGTTGCATTTTCAGAATGGTTTGGTTTATTAAAAGATGTGTTTACTTCCAAAACTTCTATTTTAAATAAGCTAAGATATTTATTGAAACCGCCAGGCTGGAAACACGACGGAACAGGAATTTTATCTACCGACATGCGAAAAGAGTGGGAGAAAAAGAGGCGAAAATAATTGCCACCAATTCACAAATTATAATTTAAAATTCGTGAATTGGTGGCCGTAAAATTAATCGAAATCAAAACGAATTCCCATAGAAATATTTCTAACATTTGTGTTTTTAAACAACGGATTTAAATCATATTTTACGTAAAAACCTGTGCTTCTATATGCTACATAAGCACTTACACCGTAGTTAAAAATATTCATATTAAAGTTGTCTTTTTGCAGCTCTTCTACTTTAGTTCCGTTTATATCTATGTATTCTATATATTGACGTGTTCCTAATTTAAATCCTGCAAAAGCACCAATTCCTAATCTTACAGATTGATTCGTTCTGTCTCTTTTATATCCGTCAGAATATTCACTATTTCTAGAAAAATCCCATTCAAGATGCACAGGAAAATTCATTTGAACATGGCGTAATCTGTTTTCTGATAAGTTTTCTGGATGCACAACTAAATCTGTCATTTTTCCGTTTACAACGTGATATTTATTATCTTCTGCTCTTAAATTGTTCCATAAAAAAGACAATCCATATTTTAAATACAACTTAGACGCCTCTTTATCAAAACGAGTTTTCCAAGTAAAACCTACTTCGTAAAAATGTGATTGCCAAAATTGATACTTAGACGTTTCTAAAGAAGACAATTGATTATCTACCAACACATTATTTACTCCCATTGCAAAGACAAACTGAGAAGTTGTACTTCTATTTCTTTTACCTTTATTTTCCCATCTTGTTTTTCTTTCTCTCCAGCGATTATTTCTTCTAGAATCGTAATCTTCAGTATCGTTTACACGAATTCTAAAGGTTTTGCTTCCTATTGTAAAAGAATCTTCGTTATGATCTAAATCTGTTTCTTTTTGTACACTTTTTATTTTTCCGTTGGCTTTATCTTGTACCAATAATTGCAATTTTTGCTCTTCTATAGCTACTTTATCAGAAATAACTTTTGCATGAAAATCTGCGGCTTCTTTTTTTAAACGTTGCGCTTCTTCAGAAGTAATTTCTTTTTTCACTAATCGTTCGTTTATTTTTTCTACTTTTTCTTTTAAAGCAGCTTTTTCAGTTTTTGTAATCAACTCAATTCTATTTGAGATTTTTTTTACTTCGTCTTCAAAATTTTTCTCTTGAGAAAAAGCAATCGTTGTACAAAACAACAGAAGTATGAGTAGTGTTTTTTTCATTTTTTTATCTATTTAGAGTATTTGTTATGTAATGTTTAGATTTTATTTTTAATTATTTCTTGTAGCAATAGCGGTTGCTAATCCTGTAATTTTACCTTTTACAACTTGCATAAAGCTTTTCTTAAATGTTTCTTCATCAATCCTTTTTTCTACATCGGTTAATAATGTATTTGCATCTATTTTTAAGTTTACTTTATTCAGTTCTATTTGAATATTTTTTAAGACATCGTTTCTGTTAATATTGTATTTTTTATAAAACTCGTTGATATCTTTATCTGGATTTGTAATCGCATATAACAAAGCATCACTATTGACTTTTATATTACTTTGCTGAAAGAGTTTCTTTTTATCTTTCGGAATTGTAATTGTTGTTTCTGTTACTTTGGTTTCTGTTTGATCTACAGACTTTAACAACGAATTACTATCTATCATAATGCTGTTTTGTTTTGCTGAATTTTGTATTTCTTTTGTGATATCAATAGTATGATTGGCTATTATAATTATAGAATTTTCTTTAACAACATTCGGCACTTTTATATCTGTTGATTTATGCTTTTTAGATTTCTCAATCATTCCTCTTTTCGAAATGACAGGCTGCTTTTCTAATGACTTTTCTACTTTTACAAGTACAGTTTCTGTTTTAACTGTATTTTCAATTGTTGGTTTTACAAACTTTACTGTATCAATAATTGGCGATATAACTATTGTGTTTGGTGTAATCGGTTCAGAAACGTCATCAGTATTCATAAAAAAAGCTACTGAAATGATTAGTAGAACTGATGCGGCATAACCAACATATAAAAACCAATTTTTACGTTTCTTTTCTTGAGCAATATTTAATTGACTACTCAATCGTTCCCAAGAAGAATTTGATGGCTGAATTGTTCTAGACTCTAACGAATCTTTAACAATTTTGTCGATATTATTTGTCTCCATTTGCTGTTTTATTCATTCTAATATATTGTGCTTGCAACCATTTTCTCGCTTTAAATAATTGCGTTTTCGAGGTGCTTTCTGTAATGTTTAATTCTTTGGCAATTTCGGCGTGTTTATAACCTTCAACTGCATATAAATTAAACACCATTTTGTAACCTGTCGGTAATTCATCAATTAACGTCTGAATGTCTTGTAATTCTGTGCTTTCTAAACTATCTATAGCTTGTTTATCAAACACATATTCTTCATCCGATAATTGTACAGGATTCTTTTTTCGCAAATACGAGATACATGTATTTACCATAATTCTTCGAATCCAACCTTCAAAACTTCCTTCGTTTTTAAATTGAGGAAGATGTGTAAAGACTTTTAAAAACCCTGATAACATCATATCTTCTGCATGATGTAAATCTTTTACATATTGCCTGCAAACACCTAACATTTTAGGAGAATACAACTCGAACAACTCTTGTTGCGCTTCTCTTTTTTGTTTGATCGCATCAGTAATTAGCTGATTTGTTTGGTTATGCAATGGTATAATTTTCAATCCGGTTTGATGATTTTTAAACGCCTTACAAATATATAGACTACAAATATTTTGAAATGGTTGCTTTAGATAAAAAAAATTTTCCTAAATAATTAAGAATAATTCTTTTTTTACTTATTTATATAACGATTTGAAAGATGATTTGTAACACAAATAGTTCTCGACTGTGCTCGAACTTGTAAAGGTTAACTAATTCGCGGACAAAATTAAGAATATTTAATTTTGTTTATATGAGAAATAACAATCAAGATCTAACCTTAGTTCGTAATTATCTTCAAAAATATCAATTTTTGATATCTGAATACGAATTAGTCAAG
>JBDNGO010000062.1:0-25233 GCA_041689245.1 Flavobacteriaceae bacterium
TCAAGATATGTTTTTAATGGAAGATTGTGATGTGGTTGTCGCAACAATTGCATTCGGAATGGGAATTGACAAACCAGATGTTCGGTTTGTAATTCATCATGATATTCCTAAAAGTTTAGAAAGTTATTATCAAGAAACTGGAAGAGCTGGACGAGATGGAGGAGAAGGTCATTGCTTGGCTTTTTATGCTTATAAAGATATTGAAAAGTTAGAAAAATTTATGGCTAGTAAACCTGTTGCAGAGCAAGAAATTGGTCATGCTTTACTGCAAGAAGTTGTTGGTTATGCAGAAACTTCTATGAATAGGAGAAAATATATTTTGCATTACTTTGGAGAGGAGTTTGATGAAATAAATGGCTTAGGAGCAGAGTTAGATGATAATACAAAAAATCCTAAGAAAAAACACGAAGCACAAGATGAAGTTGTAAAACTGCTTTCTGTTGTAAGAGACACAAAAGAAAAATACAAAGCTAAAGATGTTGTTAGTACCATAATTGGTAAAGAAAATGCGATGTTAACTTCGCATAGAACACATCGACAACCATTTTTTGGCATTGGAAAAAATAAAGAGAAAACCTATTGGATGGCGTTGATCAGACGGGTTTTAGTTTCTGGTTATTTACGTAAAGAAATTGAACAATATGGCGTTATTAAAATAACAAAAGAAGGATTAGATTTTATTAAAAATCCAATGTCATTTATGATGACGGAAGATCATACCTATGATAGTGACAATGACAGTTCTATTATTACAAATGCAAAAGGAAATGCTGGTGGTTTAGATGATAAACTAATGGCAATGTTAAAAGATTTACGCAAAAATATTGCCAAGAAATTGGGTGTTCCGCCTTTTGCTGTTTTTCAAGACCCATCTTTAGATGATATGGCTATAAAATATCCAATTTCTTTTGAAGATTTAGCAAATGTACATGGAGTTGGAGAAGGAAAAGCTCGTAAATATGGAACTGAATTTATAAAATTGATTCAAAATTATGTTGATGAAAATGATATTTTAAGACCAGATGATTTAGTTGTAAAAAGTACAGGTGTAAATTCAGGATTAAAACTATATATCATTCAAAATACAGATAGAAAACTACCTTTAATAGACATTGCTAAATCGAAAGGTTTAAGCATGGAAGAATTGATTAAAGAAATGGAGGCAATTATTTTTTCTGGAACTAAATTAAACATTAACTATAGTTTAGATGATTTGTTAGATGAAGAGCAACAAGAAGAAATTTTTGATTATTTTATGGAAGCTAAATCTGATAAAATTCAAGAAGCTTTAGACGAATTTGATGGCGATTATGATGAAGAAGAACTTCGGTTAATGCGAATTAAATTTATAAATGAAGTTGCTAATTGATTTCAGTTCAGTGTTTTAAAAGTACGTTTTGTGTTTTAACATTCTTTTGACATCCTTTTAACATTTTTAGGGCACAGTAATTGTAGTTTCGTTACGTAAAATTAAAAATATGCTAACGAAAAGAAGTACACTGCTTGTATTATTATTGCTAACACTTTCACCAATTTTCTCTCAAGAAAAAGAATCTAAACTAAATTTATTTATCACTTGTGATTTTTGTGATACTAATTATTTGAAACAGAACTTAGAGTACTCTGAATTTGTAAGAGATAATAACTACGCTGATGTAAATCTGTTTTTTAGAAATCAAAGAAATGGAAGTGGTGGTGAACTTTATGAAATCAATTTTATTGGTCAAAACTCTTATAAAGAAATTCAGGATAAAATAACCTTTTCAACAACTTCTGATAATACAAGAGATGAGGTTAGAAAACTAATGTTAAAAAATATTAGGTTAGGTTTAGTTCGTTTTTGGATAAAAGCTGGATTAAAAGATAAAATTGTTATTTCTGTTTAAAAGCCAAATATAAATGAAATAAAAGAAGAGGTTGATAAATGGAATAAATGGGTTTTTAGGTTGGGGGCTAATGGATTCTTTAACGGACAAGAAACTTATAAAAGTAGAAGTTTAAGCTTTAATGTTTCTGCAAGAAGAGTAACAGAGAAAAATAAATTTTCTTTTTGGTTAAATTTTAATGATAATAAATCTGTCTATAAATTTGATGGACAAGAAGATATTGTTTCTAAGAACAGTTCTAAAAACGCAAGTATTTCTAATGCATTTAGTGTTAGTGATCATTGGTCTGTAGGTTTTTTTGCTAGAGCTGGTAGCTCTGATTATGATAATAAAGATTTGTATGTGAGTTTTCTTCCTGCAGTAGATATAACTTTTTCAATTATAAACAATCGACCAAACAACAACTAAAATTAGCGTATAAAATTGGAGCAAGTTTCACTAATTATTTAGAAAAAACAGTATTTAACCAATTTGAAGAATATTTATGGAATCATGATTTAAGTTTACAAGGAAGCGTTAATAAAACTTGGGGAACAATAAATGGTTCTATTAGTTATGAAAGTTATTTGCATGAGGCTTCATTGAATGAGTTTTCATTTTATTTAGGAACAAACGTTAGACTATTTAAAGGTTTTTCATTTAACATGAATGGAAATTATAATATTACCAACAATCAAATTAGTTTACCAGCAGGTAACTTAACAGTTGAAGAAATATTATTACGTCAGCAACAAATAAAATCTGGATATAACTATTTTTTTAGTGCAGGAATTAATTACACTTTTGGTTCAATGTTTAATTCGGTTGTAAATCCTAGATTTGGATTTTAAAGGTTAAATCGTAAAAATAGTTACTAAAATCCCTAATAAAATTGCGGTAAATTTCTGAATGTTAAACTTATGATTTTCAGAACTTTCAAATAATATTATTGTAGAAATATGTAAAAATACGCCAATTATTAATGCAGTAATTTCTGTATGATAATCTGAAAAAAAGGCTATTTTATCTGCGATAAAAACTCCTAAAGGACTCATTAAAGCAAACATTCCTAAGAAAATAACTACTGTGTTTTTTGTGAATTTAGAATGAATTAAAAAGGTTGTTAAAACGATGGCAATCGGAATTTTATGAACCACAATAGCCAATAATAAATTTGTGTCTTCAGTTTCAATCGGAATTCCTTCTGAAAAAGCGTGTACGCACAAACTTATAAAAAGCAATAATGGAAATTTAGTTTCATGAAAATGCACATGTATATGTCCGTGTTCTGCACCTTTAGAAAAGGACTCTAAAACAGATTGAATTAATATTCCTGCTAAGATAAAAATTCCAATTCTTTTTGTATTATTAGTTTCAATAAATACTTCTGGCAATAAATGTAAAATGGTAACAGATAATAAATACGCTCCACTAAAAGATAATAATAACCGCGTAATTTTGTTTGATGGTTTAAAAACTAAAACCACCAAAGCACCTATTAAGACCGAAAAAATTAGCAAAAAATAATTCATTACGACACTACAAATATTAACCTGTTAGAGGTTTCTTTATCATATGCAGATAAATAATAATCACCAAAAATATGATTTATTTTTAATTCAGCTGTTTTTAAGTAGGAGGTAAATTTTTCTATATCTAAATATTTAACTCTTTCAAAGTAAGAATGATTTTTACCTTCAACAGTAAATTCAATTTCTTTAATGATAAAACCATTTTCAATTTTTCTATGGATATAAAAGTCAATTCCGTCTATAGATTTCACTTCATTTTCAATTAAATTCTTTTTTACATCAAAAACATTTAAAAAATCGATTACAGCTATTCCATTTTCTTTCAAACCTTTTTTTATATTCAGAAGTACTTGTATATCTTCATTATCATCTTCAAAATACCCGAAACTAGTAAATAAATTAAAAACAGCATCGTATTTATTTACAAACGAATTTCTCATATCGTGTTCAATAAAACTCAAATTTTCGTTAGCAAAAGTGTTTGCAAGAGCAATACTGTTTTCAGACAAATCTGCACCCGTAACTTTATAGCCTAAAGAATTTAGAAAAATGGAATGCCTTCCTTTTCCACACGCTAAATCTAGAATATGAGTTTTGGGTTTTAATTGCAAAAAAGAGGTAATGTTTTGCATAAAAAAACGTGCATCAGTATCATCTCTATCTTTATACAGAATATGATAATACGGTGTATCAAACCACGATGTAAACCAATTTTTTTTTGTGTCCATAGAATATAAGGCTACAAAAATACTGAAATTTAATAGTATAATTTTGCTTTTTTAAGAGATTCAGTTAAATGTTTTTTATAAAAGAATCATTCCTAAATTAAAATGTATTTTTGCAAAATGAATATGAATAAGGATTTTGAAATGGTGGCAACCACCATGTTTGGTTTAGAAGAAGTGTTGGCAACAGAATTGAAAAATTTAGGAGCGCAAGATGTTGTAGTTGGTATTAGAAGCGTTTCTTTTAAAGGAGATAAAGGTTTTATGTATAAAGCTAATATTGCGTTAAGAACAGCCATCAGAATTTTAAAACCAATCAAAACTTTTAAAGTATTTGATGAAGAAGATTTATATGAAAGTTTACAAAAAATTAATTGGGAAAACTATTTAGATGTCGATGGAACTTTTTCAATTGGAGCTGTTGTAAACTCTAAGAACTTTACGACAAACTCGCATTACATTACGTTGAAATCTAAAGATGCCATTGCAGATTATTTTAGAGATAAATATAACAGAAGACCAAATGTAGATGTAAAACATCCTGATTTAAAAATTCATGTGCATATTCAAAAAGAATTGTGTACAGTTTCTTTAGATTCTTCTGGAGATTCTTTGCACAAACGTGGTTATCGATCTGCGACAAATATAGCACCGATTAACGAAGTTTTAGCTGCCGGATTGGTATTGCTTTCTGGTTATACAGGTGAAGAAAATTTTATCGATCCGATGTGTGGTTCTGGTACAATTTTAATAGAAGCAACCATGATTGCCAATAACATTCCTGCAAATATTAATAGAAATCATTTTGGATTTGAAAACTGGAAAGATTATGACGATGATTTGTACTTTTTAATTCAAGATGTATTGTTAAAAAAAATACGCAGTTCTCATTTTAAAATTATGGGATTTGATAAAGCGCCGTCTGCCGTTATAAAAGCACAAGATAATATTAAAAATGCAAATTTAGATGAGTTTATTGGTGTACACCATGTTAACTTTTTCAACTCTAAAAAAGAAGTTTTTGGGAATACAACTATTTTGTTTAATCCACCTTATGGCGAACGTTTAAATATTGATACCGCTGAGTTTTATAAGAAAATAGGGGATACATTAAAACACGGTTATCCAGATTGTAAAGTTTGGTTTATTACTTCAGATTTAGAAGCATTAAAGCATGTTGGGTTAAGAACTTCTAAAAAAATTCCGCTTAAAAACGGAGATTTAGATTGTCGTTTGGTTCGTTATGATATGTATTCTGGAACAAGAAAAGTTCGTTCTGATGAACAAGAAATATCAGAAACAGATTTAGAAGATTAATAAATATAAGTAAGGTTAAAACGAGCAGTTTTACTAATGAAAATTACAGATAAAATGCTTAAATTTGTACCTTAAATTTGATAAAAGAAACATGAAGATATCTTACAATTGGTTGCGACAATTTTTAAAGATTGACTGGGAAGCCGAAAAAGCAGGTGAATTATTAACTGACTTAGGGCTTGAAGTAGAGGTAATTGAAACTAAAGAATCTATAAAAGGTAGTTTAGCAGGAATTGTTGTTGGAGAAGTTTTAACCTGTATTCAGCACCCAAATGCAGACAGATTAAAAGTAACTACTGTAAATATAGGTTCAGGAGAGCCAGTACAAATTGTTTGTGGAGCTCCAAATATTGCTGCAGGACAGAAAGTACCTGTTGCTACTATCGGAACTACTTTATATAATGATAAAGGTGAAGGCTTTAAAATTAAAAAAGGAAAAATTAGAGGAGAAGAGAGTCATGGAATGATTTGTTCTGAAGACGAATTAGGGCTAGGAAGTTCTCATGATGGTATCTTAATTTTAGACGCTAATTTAAAACCAGGAACTCTAGCAGCAGAAGTTTTTAATATAGAAAAAGATGAGGTTTTTGAAATTGGTTTAACACCAAATAGAGCAGACGCTATGAGTCACTTTGGTGTGGCTAGAGATTTACGGGCAGGTTTAATGCAGCAAGATATTAACATCGAATTAATTTCTCCTTCTGTAAGTAATTTTCATGTAGATGAAAGAAAATTAAAGATTGATGTAGAAGTCGTAGATAAAGATTTAGCACCACGTTATTGTGGAATTTCAATTACCGATATAGAAGTAAAAGATTCTCCAGAATGGATTCAGAATCGTTTAAAATCTATCGGAATTACTCCGAAAAATAATATTGTTGACATCACTAATTATGTATTACACGAATTAGGACAGCCATTACATGCTTTTGATGCGCAAAAAATTAAAGGAAATAAAGTTGTTGTTAAAACCTTAAAAGAAGGAACTAAATTTACAACATTAGATGAAGTTGAAAGAGAATTAAGTGCTGATGATATTATGATTTGTGATGCAGAATCTAATCCGATGTGTATAGCTGGCGTTTTTGGTGGAATTGACTCTGGAGTTACTAAAAACACAACAAGTGTTTTCTTAGAAAGTGCTTATTTTAATCCAGTTTCTATTCGTAAATCAGCAAAAAGACATGGGTTGAATACAGATGCTTCTTTTCGTTTTGAAAGAGGAATTGATATCAATTTAACGAAATACGCATTAAAACGAGCAGCTTTATTAATTGAAGAATACGCAGATGCAACCTTAGCTTCTGACATTATGGATTTTTATCCAGAGAAAATTGAAGATTTCCAAGTATTCTTATCATACGAAAATGTAAATCGTTTAATAGGTCAAGAAATTGAAAGAGAAACTATCAAAAATATTTTGGCTTCTTTAGAAATTAAAATAAATAGTGAAACTGAAGGTGGATTGGGATTAACAATTCCGTCTTATAGAGTTGATGTTCAGAGAGAAGCAGATATTATTGAAGAAATATTGAGAATATATGGATATAATAATATTGAGTTTTCTCACAAGTTAAATACATCTATTTCTTTTGATACTAACAAAGACGTTAAGATTGAAAATATTGTTGCCAACCAATTAAGTTCATTAGGATTTAATGAAACCATGGCAAATTCGTTAACGAAAGCAAATTATGTAGCGCTAACAGAAAACTTAAACGCAGATAATAACGTAGAAATGTTAAATCCATTGAGTAGTGATTTAAAAGTAATGCGTCAATCGTTATTATTTAGTGGGTTAGAATCAGTTGTATATAATATCAACAGAAAGAATAATGCTTTAAAGCTTTATGAGTTTGGGAAAACATATCATAAATACAACGAAACATATCAAGAAGACAAGCATTTAACCTTATTTGTAACCGGAAACAGAATTAAAGACAGTTGGAAAACAGCTTCAAAAAGTTCAGATTTCTTTTATGTAAAAGGAATTATTACAGCATTATTAGAACGATTAGGAATTAATAACGTAAAAACTTCACCTACAAAAACAGATGTGTTTTCTGAAGGAATTACATTGAGTTTAGGAAAAATTACGTTGGTTAATCTTGGAGTTGTAAAAAGAACAATTTTAAAAGAATTTGGAATTAAACAAGAAGTGCTGTTTGCAGATATAAATTGGGATAATGTATTAAAGTTATGTGGTAATAAAAATGTTAAGGTAACAGATTTACCAAAGTTTCCGGAAGTTAAAAGAGATTTGGCATTATTGTTAGATAACGGAAAAACGTTTAAAGAGATATACAATTTAGCTTTTCAATCAGAAAAATACTTGTTAAAAGAAGTAGATTTGTTTGATGTTTATCAAGGAGGTGAATTGCCAAAAGGTAAAAAATCGTATGCAGTAAGTTTTGTGTTGCAAGACGAAAATAAAACTCTAGAAGATAAGCAGATTGATAAAATAATGCAAAAATTACAAGCAACTTTTGAGAAAAACTTAGAAGCTGTTTTAAGATAAATTTTAAGCTCCTTTTTTGGAGCTTTTTTTTGAAGGTAAAAGTCATTCCTGCGACTTTGTGCTAAACTTGATTTAGTAAAGCAGGAATCTCATAATAGAAGTAATAAATCAAAATGGATTCCTCTGAAAGCAGGAATGACAGAAATTATGTACAAACTACTCATACGTCCAATATTATTTCTTTTTGATCCAGAGAAAGTACACTATTTTACTTTTTCTGTAATTAAATTGTTACATAAAATTCCCTTTGTTCCTGGAATTATCAGACGTATATATCAAGTAAATGATAAACGATTAGAAAGAAATTTATTCGGAATTACCTTTAAAAATCCAGTTGGGTTGGCTGCAGGATTTGATAAAAATGCAGTTATCTATAACGAATTAGCAAACTTTGGTTTTGGTTTTATAGAGGTTGGTACGGTAACTCCAAAAAGACAAATTGGAAATCCTAAAAAGCGTTTATTCCGTTTAAAAAATGATAGAGGAATTATCAATAGAATGGGATTTAATAATGAAGGAATTGAAGCGGCCATCAACAACTTAAAAAAGAATAAAGGTCAAGTTGTTATCGGAGGAAACTTAGGAAAGAATACTGCTACTTTACCAGAAAATTATACTGAAGATTATTGTGAGGTTTTTAAAGCATTACATCCGTATGTAGATTATTTTGTACTGAATGTAAGTTGCCCAAATGTTGGGAGTCATGCAAAACTAAATGACAAAGAGTATTTAATAGAGTTGATAACCGCAGTTCAAGCCTTGAATAATAAAATGGTTACTGAGCGTAGTCAAAGTAAACCAATCTTATTAAAAATTGCTCCAGATTTAAACAATCTTCAGCTAGATGAGATTATAGAATTGGTTGCAGAAACTAAGATTGATGGTGTTATTGCATCTAATACATCTACAACTAGAGATAATTTAAAAGCTTCTAACGAACGTTTGCAAGAAATTGGAAATGGTGGTGTAAGTGGTCAACCCATTAAAGCACAAAGCACTAAAGTAATTCAATATTTAGCAAATAATTCTAACAAGTCATTTCCAATTATTGGAGTAGGAGGCATTCACTCTGCTGAAGATGCACTAGAAAAATTGAATGCTGGCGCAGATTTGGTACAGATTTATACTGGTTTCATCTACGAAGGACCAAGTATTATTAAAAAAATTAATAAAGCTATTTTGAAACAACCATAAACTGTCATTATGATGATATGCAATGAAGAAGTAATCTTTCAAAATCACACGTAACTTTAATTTGAGAGATTTCTAGATTTCGTTTCACTTGACTCAAAATGATAAAAAAAAGACTAATTTTACGTCAATGATAGAAACCCTACTTTCTTTTGCCTTGGCGACCTTAGCCTTAGCTGTTTCTCCAGGACCAGATAATATTTATGTATTAACGCAAAGTATTGTGAATGGAAAAAAGTATGGATTAGCGACTGTTTATGGCTTAATTTCTGGCTGTATTGTACATACTACTTTATTGGCATTTGGAGTTTCATTGATTATAAAAGAAAGTGAATCGTTGTTTTTTGCTATTAAATTATTTGGAGCTGCTTATTTATTGTACTTAGCATTTAAAGTGTATAAATCTGATGCTTCTATTGTTTTCTCTGAAGATAATGTGGCTAAAAAAACAACCACACAATTATTTAAGCAAGGTTTTATTATGAATGTCTTAAACCCAAAAGTGTCTATTTTCTTTTTGGCATTTTTCCCTGGTTTTTTATTTAGTGATACGATAAGCACTATACTACAATTTTATGTATTGGGTTTCTTGTTTATGCTTGTTTCTCTTATTGTGTTTTCTGCTATTGCAATTTTAGCAGGTGCAATTTCTACGTATATTAAAAGTCATAAAAAGGTAGGATTGTATTTAAAATGGACACAAATTGTGGTATTTGTAGCAATTGCTATCTTTATTTTGAAACCATAATTTTTTTAAATATTCTGACTAATTATAGACGATAACTGCATCTTGTTTTTTACGTAATTAGCACAAATATTTCATGAATTATTTATTTCTAGCCGCTTTAAACTCACTACCATCATACCATTTCGGAAAATAACTTTCATTTGCTAATTTCAATCCTACATTATAAAACAGTTGTAAATCTAATTGTAAACCACTTAATTCTATGGTTTCAGCATTGTATTCATCAGAGGGTTGATGGTATTTATACATTCTATAATTGTCATTATGTTTTTTGATGTCTTTAATACTGATATCAAAACCTTCATAAGAACCACTTGCATATAAAGCCGGAATCCCAATTTTTGCAAAATTAAAATGATCTGATCTAAAGAAATATCCTTTTTCAGCTTCTGGGTCTGGAATAACATATCTGTTTTGTTTGGTCGCAGCTTCTTTGGCATATACATCCATTTCAGATTGACCAAAACCGGTAATCGTTAAATCTTTCATTTTTCCTGGACTATCAAGCGCATCAATATTAATATTTGCTACTGTTTTTTTAGGATTAAAAATAGGGTAGGCTGCATAATAAGCAGAACCCAACAAACCTTGTTCTTCTCCGGTAACAGCTATAAACACGATAGAACGTTTTGTTTTGGTACTCTTTTTAAAAGCTTCAGCAATTGCTAATAAACCAGCAGTGCCAGATGCATTATCTACGGAACCGTTATAGATAGAGTCGCCATCAATTGCTTTACCAATTCCGAAATGATCCCAATGCCCAGAATAGATAATATATTCATCTTTTTGGTCTGTTCCAGGCATCATTGCAACTACATTTTTAGAAGTATCTTTTTTGGTTCTGTATCATGAATGATAATAAGACATGCAGCTCCTTGTCTTGCCGCTTCTTCGTATTTATACGTCCAACGACCATAATAGGTCATTTCATTTCCTTTAAATAACGTTGAATCTCCAGATTTAAAACCTGGATCATTCACTAAAACGACAGCCGTTTTTCCTTTCCAATCAATGCCTTCATAATCATTCCATCCATATTCTGGTGCTACAATTCCGTAACCAGCAAAAACAAGTTCAGAATTTTCAAGGTTAACATCGGTAACAGCTTTATTGGTTACAGCAACAAAATCTTTGAGTGCTTTTAAATTAAATGTTCCATTTTTTCCAGTAATTGTCATGTTTTCAGATGGCGTTCCTGTAATTTCAACCATCGGTACTTCTTGAAAAAAGCTATCTCCATTTCCTGGTAACAAACCTAATTTAGAAAACTCATCTTTTAAATAGTTCACGGTTATTGTTTCTCCTTTAGTAAATGGTTTTCTTCCCATAAAATCATCTGAAGCTAAACGTTCTAAATGTTTTTCGAGAGTAGTTTCAGAAACTTGTACTGAATTCGCATTGTTTTTTATAGTAGAATTACAGCTAATTAGTAATGTTAAAATTGAAATTTGTAGAAAATTCTTCATGGTATATTGTGTTTTTTTCTTGTTGAATATGTTAACGTACCTCAAATAAAAAAGTAAGTTGCTAACTGCTGGTAATTTACAAAAAAAGTGGTTGGAAACAATTGGGTATTTATTTTAAAAATCCAATGCTTTGGTTATCTTTGATTCTTAATGAAAAAAGTCAAAATTATAGAATGTCCACGTGACGCCATGCAAGGAATAAAATCATATTTTATTCCAACGCAAGCAAAAGCAGATTATATAAATGCTTTATTGCGTGTGGGTTTTGATACGATTGATTTTGGGAGTTTTGTTTCTCCAAAAGCGATTCCGCAAATGCGAGATACAGCAGAAGTTTTAGCGAAATTAGATTTGTCATCAACCAATAGTAAATTACTAGCAATTATTGCCAATGTTCGTGGTGCAAATGACGCTGCTCAATTCGAAGAAATAGATTATTTAGGGTATCCTTTTTCTATTTCAGAAAACTTTCAAATGCGTAATACACACAAAACCATTACAGAATCTCTAGAAGCGTTGGATGAAATTTTAAATATTGCAAATGCATCTAATAAAGAAGTTGTTGCCTATTTATCTATGGGATTTGGAAATCCGTATGGTGATCCTTGGAATGTTGATATTGTTGGAGATTGGACAGAAAAGTTATCAAATATGGGCGTAAAAATTTTATCGCTTTCAGATACGATTGGTAGTTCAACTCCAGAAGTAATAGAGTATTTATTTTCAAATTTAATTTCGAAATATCCAGAGATTGAATTTGGAGCACATTTACATACAACACCAATAACTTGGAAAGAAAAAGTAGATGCAGCATATAAAGCTGGATGTACCCGTTTTGACGGAGCAATGATGGGGTATGGTGGTTGTCCGATGGCAAAAGACGAACTAACAGGAAATATGCCAACAGAAAAATTACTCTCTTATTTTACTACAGAAAAAGTAGAAACAGGAATCAAACCTATGAGTTTTGAAAGCGCATATAATGTTGCTTTGGATGTTTTTGAGTAGAGTTGGAACGTTGGAAAGGTGCAGAGTTTAAAAGTCATAAAGTTTAAAAAGCACAAAGTTGTCATTCCTGCGAATGCAGGAATCTCATAAAAAAAGGTAACTAAAACAATAAGATTCCTGCCTTCGCAGGAATGAAAAAGTATATTAAAATGAAATTCACAAAATCAATCTTTTATATTTTATCAGTAGTATTGCTGCTTTCTTGTAATCAAGATGATGGAAAAATAGATTTCATCTTTTTGCAATTAAATGATGTGTATGAAATTGCTCCGATTCAAGGAGGCGAATTTGGCGGAATGGCAAGAGTAGAAACGGTACATCAAGAATTATTAAAAGAAAACAAAAATACTACATTGGTAATGGCGGGCGATTTTTTAAATCCGTCGTTATTAGGAACCGTAACCTATAACGGAGAACGGATTCGTGGAAAACAAATGATAGAAACCATGAATGCTATGAATTTTGATTTAGCTGCTTTTGGTAATCATGAGTTCGATTTAAGTGCTAATGATTTGCAAAAACGGTTAAACGAAAGTAATTTTGATTGGATTACGAGCAATGTTTTAGAAAATAAAGACGGAAAAACAACCCCGTTTTCTAACAAACAAAATACAGTAAGAGAAACCTATATTAAAGAGTTTACAGATGCAGATGGAACAACAATTAGAGTCGGTTTTATTAGTGTTTGTGTTCCTTCTAATCCTAGAAGTTATGTAATGTATAAAGATATTTTTGAAGAAGCAAAACGGTCGTATACTAATTTAAAAGATAAAGTTGATGTTGTTTTTGGTTTAACGCATGTTACCATTGCTGATGATAAAAGAATTTTAGAAATGTTACCAGAAATTCCGTTAATTATGGGAGGACATGAACATACAAATATGATGGTTCCGGTAGGGAATTCTTTTGTAGCAAAAGCAGATGCAAATGCAAAGACGGCTTATATTCATAGAATTTCTTTTGATAAGAAAACAAAAAAAACACGTATTCAATCAGAACTAAAAGATATAAATTCATTAATTGTTGAAGATGAAAAAGTAGGTGCAGTTGTAAACAAATGGCAAACTGTTTTAAATAAGAAAATAAAAGAGATTATTGAGGCGCCAGAAGAAGTTATTTTAAATGCTAAAATTCCTTTAGATGGTAGAGATAAACAAATTAGAAGTAAGCAAACTAATTTAGGAGAATTGATTACAAAATCTATGTCTTTTGCTTTTGATAATAAAGTAGATTGTGCCTTGGTAAATGGCGGTTCTATTAGAATTGATGATGAACTAGAAGGAAATATTACTGCAGTAGATATATTTAGAGTATTGCCTTATGGCGGAGCGGTTTTAAAAGTAAAATTAAAAGGAAGTTTACTTTTAAAAGTGTTAGATTATGGTGAAAAAGCAGCTGGTACAGGCGCCTATTTACAACGCTATAATCTAAAAAAAGAAGAAAACAAATGGTTGGTGCAATCAAAACCAATCATTCTAAATAAAACATATACGGTTGCTTTTTCTGACTATTTATTAAAAGGATTTGACATTCCATTTTTATCAGATAAAAGCAAAGATGTTGTATCAATTTACCAACCAATTTCTATTGATAAATCTTTTGATATTAGAAATGCGGTAATTTTATATTTAAAATCTTTGTAGGTAATTATCACTATTTCAATTACTTATTTTATTCTTTACTTTTTTATTTAAAATAATTCTAAATAAGCTTTTTTTTTTTAAAAAGAGGTGCTACTTTTGCATCATAATTAAATCATTATTTTAAATCAATCTAAATAAAAATTAAATAAAAATGAAAAAAATCATATTCTTAACTTTGTTAAGTGTGTCAATCGGACTAACAGCTCAAGTACAACAAGATAGCATTAGTATAAATCCTCAGAAACAGGTAAATGCTGCTCAACGAATTTTATCTTCTAACTTAAATCAAAAAGGGTTAACAATTGGTGGGTATGCAGAAACTCATTACAATAGAGCTTCTGGCGAAAACGCAACACTAGATGTACATAGAATGGTAATGCTATTAGGATATAAATTCAATGACAGAACACAATTTATCACAGAAATTGAATTTGAACACATTAAAGAAGTATATATAGAGCAAGCTTTTATACAATACAGTTTAAGCGATAATATAAACTTAAGAGCTGGTTTAATGTTAGTGCCAATGGGAATTATTAATGAATACCATGAGCCAACAACTTTTAATGGTGTTGAAAGACCAAGTATGGACGGAGCAATTGTACCAACAACTTGGAGAGAAATTGGTTTAGGAATTTCTGGTAAGTATAATGTTGCAGATTTACGTTACCAAGTGTATATGTTTAATGGATTTACTTCTAAAAACGGAAATAAATTATTAGGAGGCTCAAACGGATTAAGAAACGGAAGACAAAAAGGTGCAGAATCTACAATGAACAATGTAAACTTTGCAGGTAAATTAGATTATTACGGATTGCTAGGTTTACGTTTAGGATTATCTGGATACTTTGGAAGAACACAATCTGATAAATCTATTGAAGATATTGATGGCGCAGATGTTGGTGTTGCAATGCTTGGTCTAGATGCTCGTTACGGGTATAAACGTTTTACAGCACGTGGACAGTTTATTCATGCAAATATTACAGATAGTGAAGCATACAACAATTATTATGGTTCTGATTTAGGTTCATCTTTACAAGGTTGGTATATAGAAACAGCTTACAATTTACTGTCTCAAGAAAAAGAACAAGAATTAGTTGGATTTGTTCGTTACGAAGACTTTAATACACATGCATCAACGGAAGGTAATTTAGCACAAAACTTAAGTTATGACAGAAATGAATTAACATTCGGATTGACTTATAAAGTAGCTACAGGAGCTGTATTTAAAGCTGATTATCAATTTAAGAACACGGCAATTTCAGGTTCTCAAACAGTAAAACAATTAAACTTAGGATTTGGAATTTGGTTCTAAGAAAAATATAAATTATTAAATGTTAGCTAGGATAGGGTGTAAAAACCTTGTCCTAGTTTTATCTATTTTTGTAAAATGAAATATAGAAAACGTATCTTTCTAATTATATTCTTAATAACAACTCAGTTATTTGCAGTTCAATTACCAAAACGAATCTTAAAAAAAGTAGATAAAGAACTTGTTAAAGCTTTTGAAAAATCTAATTTACAATTAGTTAGTATTACAATTCCTGCGGAAGTAAATACCCAGTTAGGTAAAAAGATTGGAGCTTCTAATTTGTTTCAAATTGTAAATACTAAAGAAGTTATAGGTTTTGCTTATATTGATAAAGCACCAAGTAAAACAGATGAATTTGATTATTTAATTCTGTTGGATAAAGGGCTGATTATTTTGAAAACTAAAATTTTAATATACCGAGAAGATTACGGCGGAGAAATTGGAAGTAAGCGTTGGTTACAGCAATTTATAGGAAAATCATCTAAAGATCAATTAAAATATAAAAAAGACATTATGGCAATTTCTGGAGCTACCATTTCTGCAAATTCTATGACAATAGCAGTTAATACTTTTTTAAAAAACTTAACAATACTTAAAGAAAATAAGATTTTATGATGCAAATTCACGGAATTATATCTCAATTTCCAAAAGAAATTAAATTATTAATCGCTGCTTTTATTGTAACCTTAAGTATCGGTTTCTATTTAGGGATTCGGTTTGTAAATGATACAAGTAATTCGAATCCACAAGGAATTGAAGAACGTTATCTAGGAAACGAAAAAGATGAAACAGCTACTGTAATGAAATTTAAAAAAAGTAGCCAAGAAGTAATGATCTTAGTGCACAATCATATTTTGTCGCTTTCGGTGATCTTTTTTCTATTAGGTGGAATTCTTGCTACAACTGGTATCAACAAAAAACTAAAAGCATTTTTAATGATAGAACCTTTTGTTTCAATTCTTTTAACTTTTGGCGGAATCTATTTTATGTGGTCTGGATTTTTATGGTTTAAATATGTAATTATGATTTCTGGAATGTTAATGACGTTGACTTTTATTGCTTCTACCTTTTTTATTTTACAAAACTTGCTAATTAAAAAATAGAATTCCAATAGCATTCCAATTAATAATCGTAAATTTGTTCGCAATTAATTTATAAGTTAATTGTAACATGAAAGCTCACAATTCAAAACTTGTCGGAGAAGGTTTAACCTACGATGACGTACTATTAGTACCAGCCTTTTCTGAGGTGCTTCCTAGAGAAGTAAACATCCAAACAAAATTCACTAAAAACATAACGATTAACGTTCCAATTGTATCCGCAGCTATGGATACCGTTACAGAATCTGATATGGCAATAGCTATTGCTAGAGAAGGCGGAATAGGTGTGTTGCATAAAAACATGACCATTGAGCAACAAGCTCAAGAAGTTAGAAAAGTAAAAAGAGCAGAATCAGGAATGATTATAGATCCTGTTACATTGCCTTTAACAGCGAATGTGTTAGATGCAAAAATGTTGATGCAGGAACATAAAATTGGAGGAATTCCGATTATTGATGATGCAGGTGTCTTAAAAGGCATTGTTACCAATCGTGATTTGCGTTTCGAAAAGAAAAACGATAGACCTATTACAGAAGTAATGACTTCTAAAAATTTAATTACTGCAGCTAAAGGAACTTCTTTAGGAGAAGCGGAATTAATTTTACAAGAAAATAAAATTGAAAAATTACTAATTGTAGATGCTAATTATCATTTATCAGGATTAATTACCTTTAGAGATATTACAAAAGTAACACAAAAACCAAGTGCTAATAAAGACATATTTGGTCGTTTAAGAGTTGCTGCTGCATTGGGCGTTACAGAAGATGTTGTTGATAGGGCAGAAGCGTTGGTTAAAGCAGGAGTAGATGCAGTTGTTATTGATACTGCGCATGGACATACAAAAGGAGTTGTTACTGCCTTAAAAGCGGTAAAAGCAAAGTTTCCAAATTTAGATGTCGTTGTAGGAAATATTGCAACTGCAGAAGCTGCTAAATTTTTAGTAGCTGCTGGTGCAGATGCAGTAAAAGTTGGAATTGGTCCTGGATCTATTTGTACAACTAGAGTAGTAGCCGGAGTTGGTTTTCCACAGTTTTCTGCAGTAATAGAAGTTGCAGCAGCAATCAAAGGTTCTGGTGTTCCAGTAATTGCAGATGGAGGAATTCGTTATACAGGTGATATTCCGAAAGCAATTGCAGCAGGAGCAGATTCAGTAATGTTAGGTTCTCTATTAGCAGGAACCAAAGAATCTCCAGGAGAAACGATTATTTACGAAGGACGTAAATTTAAGGCGTACCGTGGAATGGGTTCTATAGAAGCGATGAAAGAAGGTTCTAAAGATCGTTATTTTCAAGATGTAGAAGACGATATTAAAAAATTAGTTCCAGAAGGGATTGTAGGACGTGTGCCTTACAAAGGAGAATTGTTCGAAAGTATTCACCAATTTATAGGTGGTTTAAAAGCGGGTATGGGATATTGTGGAGCAAAAGATATTGCAACACTTAAAGAAACCGGAAAGTTTGTTAGAATTACAGCAAGCGGAATAAACGAAAGTCATCCGCACGATGTAGCCATCACAAAAGAATCTCCAAATTATAGTAGAAGATAAGAACATAAAAAAAGCCCAAACCTTATGCTGAATTTATTTCAGTATCTGTTTGGGCTTTTTTATTTTTATTTTTATCCTTTGTAAAAAGGCAATTTTACCACTTTAGCTGGAATTGCGTTTTTACGTACTTGTATAAAAATTTCTGTATCTAATTTAGAGTTTTCTACGGTTACATATCCCATTCCAATTCCTTTTCCTAAAGTTGGACTCATGGTTCCTGAAGTTACAATTCCTATTAATGTTCCATTTGTATCTACTATTTCATAATCGTGTCTTGGAATTCCGCGTTCAGTTAATTTAAAAGCAACTAATTTACGTGTAACACCATTTTCTTTTTGAGCTTTTAAAGCTTCTGAGTTTACAAAGTCTTTGGTAAATTTTGTAATCCAACCTAAACCAGCTTCAATAGGAGAAGTTGTGTCGTTAATATCATTTCCGTATAAACAATAACCCATTTCTAAACGTAACGTATCTCTTGCGGCTAAACCAATTGGTTTGATTCCGAAATCAGCACCAGCTTCAAAAACTTTATTCCATAATTCTTCTGCATCTTCATTTTTAACGTACACTTCAAACCCACCAGAACCAGTATAACCAGTTGCAGAAACAATTACATTTTTTATACCAGCAAAATCTGCAATTTCAAAAGTGTAAAATTTAATAGTAGATAAATCTACAGAAGTTAACGATTGCATTGCTTCAACGGCTTTTGGACCTTGAATTGCCAATAAAGACCAATCATCAGATTTGTTTGTCATCGTAACATTTAAGTCATTATGAGAAGAAATCCAATTCCAATCTTTTTCAATATTAGAAGCATTTACAACCAACATATATTCATCATCAGAAATCATGTAAATAATTAAATCATCTACAATTCCTCCTTCATTATTTGGCAGACAACTGTATTGCGCTTTTCCTGGAGATAATTTAGAAGCATCATTAGAAGTAATTTTTTGGATTAATGCCAAGGCATTTTCTCCTTTTAAAAAGAATTCTCCCATATGACTCACATCAAAAACTCCAACAGCATTTCTAACTGTTCCGTGTTCTACATTAATTCCTTCATAAGAAACGGGCATATTATAACCAGCAAAAGGAACAATTTTAGCATTAAGAGCTTCGTGTACGTGAGTTAGCGCAGTATTTTTCATTCTAATTAAACCTGTTTTATTGTTTGATAAAATTTTTCGCTAATGTATTAAAAATGTAGAATTATATTTCTATTTATCTCGAATTAGTTTTTTTAACATTCATTAATCTTTTGTTAATATTGCTTATAAATTCTTATTTTTTTACGAAATATCAGTACATTTGAGAGATCAACTTTTATAAAAATTTTTAAAAATGTACACTAAAAAATTACTTATTTCACTTTTGTTGTTAATGACAACAGCAAGTTTTTCTCAAGGAAAAGATTTTCTATCTAAAGAATTTCATAAAGAAAGGAGAGAAGCATTACGTTCAAAAATGCCAAAAAACTCAGTTGCTGTTTTCTTTGCAAATGCAATTAGAAATAGAGCAAATGATGTAGATTATGTGTATCATCAAGATCCAAATTTTTATTATTTAACAGGATATAAAGAACAGAATTCTGTTTTATTTATTTTTTCTGAAGATCAACAATCTGCAAAAGGCAATTACAACGAATTGTTTTATGTGCAAAAAAGTACAGCGAGAGGTGATCTTTATAACGGACCAATCTTAAGTGTTGAAGGAGTTCAAAAATCATTAGGCTTTAAAGATGTTTTTTATGGAAAAGATTTTGCAAATATCTCTATAGATTTTTCAAAATTTGATAAGGTAATTTTTAAAGATTTTGATAACGATGTTAGAGACAACAAGAAAGATGAAGCAGATTTGTATGATTTAATTCAGACGTTTAAAACAAAAATATCATATCAAACATCAACAGATAAAATACCTGCTTCAGACAAAAACATAAAACTTGCAACTAACATTGATATAAATGCTGTAAAAGGTTTAATGGCAACGCTACGTGAAGTAAAAACGAAAGAAGAATTGGTGTTGCTTAAAAAAGCAGTTCGTATTTCTGCAATGGGACAAGTTGAAATAATGAAAGCAATGCATCCTAAAATGTCTGAAACTGAAGTGCAAGGAATTCACGAATTTGTATACAAAAAATATGGTGCAGAATATGAAGGATATCCATCAATTGTAGGTGCAGGAAATAATGGTTGTATTTTACATTATATAGAAAATAACAAATTAACTTTAAACAACGATTTAGTTTTAATGGATTTAGGTGCAGAATATCGTGGTTATACTGCAGATGTTACACGTACAATTCCAGCAAACGGTAAATTCTCTAAAGAGCAAAAATTAATTTATGATTTGGTGTATGAAGCTCAAGAAGCTGGAATTGCTCAATATGTTATTGGTGGCGAAATTAGTACGCCAGGGCAAACAGCAAAGAAAATTATTAATGAAGGTTTGTATAAATTAGGGATTATAAAATCTGTGGATGAAAAACACATGTATTTTCCTCACGGAACTTCACATCATATCGGTTTAGATGTGCACGATCCAGGAAACTATACAACGTTTGCAGAAAATATGGTATTAACTATGGAGCCAGGAATTTACATCCCAGAAGGAAGTGAGTGTGATAAGAAATGGTGGGGAATTGGAGTTAGAATAGAAGATGATATTTTAATCACTAAAAACGGTCCAGTTAACTTATCTGGTGATGCTCCAAGAAAATCTGAGGAGATAGAAAAAATGATGAAGCAGAAAAGTATTTTCGAAACTTATGTATTACCTGATTTAGATAAATAAATGAGTGTAGAAGAACAACCAAATAATCCTTTACACGGAATCAAACTTTCTGAAATTGTTGAATATTTACACAACGAATATGGGTGGGAAGAAATGGGAGAAATGATTGATATTAATTGTTTCCGAAAAAATCCAACCATAAAATCGAGTTTAAAATTTCTAAGAAGAACTCCTTGGGCTAGAGATAAGGTTGAAAAATTATATTTAGAAACGATAAAGTAATAAAAAAACTCACTAATTTTAGTGAGTTTTTTTATTGAATTCTAATCTAAACTATCGAGTTCTTTGTAGTTTTTATTTAATTTCTTGAGTAATCTACCATAGGTAAATCTGTAAAAAAGCCAAATAATTGCAAACAGAATTAAAACCATTACTGTACTTGCAACTAGAAAAGTTGTAATCACAGTATCGGTTTCTAAATTTAAGCCATTTGGATCTATAGCTTTTATCAGTTTATCTGGTTGCCCTAATAAAACTGATACTACTACAACATTAGAAATAATAATAGTTCCTAAATTATAATAGACATAATACTTGACAGTTTTCCGAACAGATAAAATTCTATTCATTAGTCTTTTCGTATTATCAGTGATAGAAATTGAATTATAATTTCTGTAAAACAATACTAAAAATATAAGTATCACCACATAATGTAAATAAGTAGTTACTTTTAGCATTTCCATTATTTTAAAATCTTTATAGACCTCTATATACTCCTGTGGAATTATAAAGTTTAAACTTGTCCAAAAAACTAACTCAAGAATACCAATAATAAAAATCCATTTTACGATTGATGAAGATTTTGAGTGCGACATTTTGTAAATATCAACACTAGAAACAATATTTGTTTCTGCTGGTTGATTTTCCCAAGATTTTTTATATGTCTCTAAATCCATTTTTTATGGGTTTAATATGTTTTTTAATTTGTCTTTTGCTCTATTCATTTTAACTCTTGCATTTACTTCTGTAATCCCTAAAGTTTCTGAAATTTCTTTGTATGGGTTGTTTTCTAGATATAAAAAAATCAATGCTTTATCAATATCATTTAATTGATGAATGGCTTTGTATAGTGCTTTTAATTGCAACTCTTCAGTATTATCGTACTCACTAGATTTAATTTTATACGTAAAATCATCTATATCTTGAGCTTTAATACTTCGGGTTGATTTTCTATATAAAGAAATTGCCGTGTTTAAGGCTACTCTATACATCCATGTACTAAATTTTGAATCGCCTCTAAACTTGCTGTAATTTTTCCACAACTGAATAACAACTTCTTGAAACAAATCATTATGCGCATCTTGACTTGTAGTGTAGATTCTACATACTTTGTGAACAATATTTTGATTTTGCTGAAAATCCAGTAAAAATTTAGACTCTAAATCTTTTTGCGCTTTAATAATTTGTTAGTTTTAGGTTATAAGTAGTTCAAAAGTAAAGATTGTTACATTATTAGTACAATTATATTTGATATTTAATCAAAAATTGTATATTTGTTTAACTAAAACATTTCAGAGTTGAACAATATAAAAACTGATTTTACAATTAAAGATCTAGAAAATCTATCTGGAATCAAGGCTCATACTATTAGAATTTGGGAAAAAAGGTATCAATTATTAACTCCAGAAAGAACAAGTGGTAATATTAGATATTACGATACTAAAAATCTTCAAAAATTATTAAATGTTTCTTTATTAAATAATAATAATTATAAGATTTCAAAAATTGCAAATTTATCTGAAGATTCTATTATTTTAATAGCCAGAGAATTAGCAAATAAAAATGCTTTAATAGATGATTCTATTAACTCATTTAAAATGTCAATGTTTAGTTTTGATCAAGCTTTATTTAATCAAACGTACAATCAATTGTTAATCAATAAAACATTTAGGGATGTTTTTAAAGAAGTGTTTATCCCATTTTTAGATCATATCGGTTTAATGTGGCAAACAAACACATTAACCCCTGCGCACGAGCATTTTATATCAAATTTAATTTCTCAAAAAATACAAATTAACATCGAGAAGATTCAACAGAATTTATTAGTGGATGATAGTCAGGTTTTTGTATTATTTTTACCTGAAAATGAAATTCATGAATTAGGTTTGATGTATTTAAATTATGAGTTATCCCTACGAAGTAAAAAGACAATCTATTTAGGGCAAAGTATCCCGTTAGATAATTTGAATTCTTTAGTTGCAATGTTCCCTAAAATCAACTTTATTTCTTCATTTACAGTTGCTCCAGTAGATACGGCTATGAATGATTATTTAAATGATATTGATACCAAATTAAAGGACACAAAGCATCTGTTTTGGGCTTTTGGAAATAGAGTTAAAAATTTAAACCCTAAAGATTATAAGAGTATATTTGTATTTCATGAAAGTTTGATAGATTTGTTAAAAGAATTTTAAATTTTAATAAATATTTTTTTATTGTTTGACTAATCACTATATTTGTTAAACAAAATGGAAAAGCAAATTCATATTATCGGCTCAGGGTTTTCATCATTGGCAGCTTCATGTTATTTAGCAAAAGCGGGCTTTGATGTTACTGTATATGAGAAAAACAAGACTACTGGAGGTAGAGCAAGACAGTATAAAAAAGAAGGATTTACCTTCGATATTGGTCCGACTTGGTACTGGATGCCAGATGTTTTTGAGAAATTTTTTAATGATTTTGATAAAAAACCAACAGATTATTACGAATTAGATAGATTAGATCCTGCATATCAGGTTTATTTTTCTGAGTCAGAATCAATCATCATATCAGGAAAATTAAAAGAAATTTTTGAAGCTTTTGAAAAAGAAGAAAAAGGAAGTTCTAAGCATCTCAAAGACTTTTTAGATGCTGCAAAATTTAATTATAATACCGCAATTAAAGATCTGGTCTATAGACCAGGGATTTCTCCTTTAGAATTAATAACTCCAGTAACCATTAAAAGAGTCAATCAATTTTTCTCAACCATTAGAACACAAGTTCGTAAAAAAATTAAAAGTCAGAAGTTAATTCAGATTTTAGAATTCCCTGTATTGTTTTTGGGGGCAAAACCAGATAATACTCCAGCTTTCTATAATTTTATGAATTATGCAGATTTTGGTTTAGGAACTTGGCATCCAAAAGGAGGAATGTATAAAGTGGTAGAGGCAATGACTACTATGGCTTCTAGTTTAGGTGTTGTATTTAAAACGGATTCAAATGTTGAAAAAATATGCTTGGATGAAAACGGAAAAACGACAGGTTTAATAGTAAATGACCTATTTATAAAATCAGATATTGTTGTAAGTGGAGCAGATTATCATCACACAGAAACGTTGTTACCAACTAAATATAGGCAGTATTCAGAAAAATATTGGAGCAAAAAAGTATTTGCGCCATCTTCATTATTATTTTATGTTGGTTTAAATAAAAAATTAAAAGATGTTTCTCATCATACATTATTTTTTGATACAGATTTTGATGCGCATGCAAAAACAATTTACGATAACCCTTCTTGGCCAGAAAAACCTTTGTTTTATGTTAGTTTTCCAAGTATAACAGACGCTAATTTAGCTCCAGAAGGAAAAGAAGCAGCAACTTTTTTAATTCCGTTAGCTCCAGGATTAGAAGATACCGAAGAATTAAGAGAGGAATATTTTATTAAAATTGTTGATAGGTTAGAAGCTTTAACAAATCAAGAAGTAAAAAGTAGCATCCTATTTAAAAAATCATATTGCGTAAACGATTTTATAAAAGATTATAATTCTTATAAAGGTAATGCGTATGGTTTGGCAAATATTCTGACTCAAACAGCATTCTTAAGACCAAAAATAAAAAGTAAAAAAGTTAAGAATTTATTTTTTACAGGACAACTAACTGTTCCTGTGCCAGGAGTTCCACCTTCTTTAATTTCTGGTAAAATTGTGTCAGATTTAATAATAAAAGCACATTCGAATGAAAACATTATTTGATCAAGTTTCCAACAATTGCAGTAGGTTGGTTACAAAAAGTTATAGTACTTCTTTTTCTTTAGCAGTAAAAATGTTATCGCCAAAAATTAGAAAGGATATCTATAATATTTATGGTTTTGTTCGTTTTGCGGATGAAATTGTAGATAGTTTTCATGCATATGATAAAGAAAAATTAATTAACAAGTTTGAAGCTGATTATTATGAAGCTTTAGAAGACGGAATTAGCTTAAATCCTATAATAAATTCTTTTCAGCAAACTGTTTTTCGATGCCAAATTTCAGATGATTTAGTACAATCATTTTTAAAAAGTATGAAAGCAGATTTATATAAAACAGAATACAAAACGAAAGAAGAATATGATTCATATATTTATGGCTCTGCAGATGTAGTTGGTTTAATGTGTTTAAAGGTTTTTGTTAATGGAGATACTGAAAAATATGATGAATTAAAAGATGCTGCAATGCGATTAGGTTCTGCTCTTCAGAAAGTAAATTTCTTAAGAGATTTAAAAGA
>JBDNGO010000063.1:0-12368 GCA_041689245.1 Flavobacteriaceae bacterium
ACCAGCAACCTCTTGAGCCGTAATCAAGTGCGCTATTCAGTTGCGCCACGTGGCCGTAAGCGGCTGCAAATATAGTTGCTATTTTTTAATTTTGAAAATCTATTCTGCTATTTCTTTTTTAAATTCTTCAATGATTGGTGTCGCTTTTTCAACATCTTCATTTAAAATAAAAAGTTCATCTATGTAGTTTGTAATTTCATAAGCAGGAATTTTATCAGATTTAATTCTAGAATGAATATTTTCGGCATCTAATAATGTTTTTAATCTTTTTACTAAAAGAGTAGATTCAGTAAAAACTTTGGTATAACTTTCTGTCATAATATTGTTTTTAGTCTAATGAATGTAAAGTAACATAAGCTCTCCAGCCAATAATTGACAATTGTATTTTTGAAGCTTTGCTGATGTCTAATTGCCTTTTTGTATATGAAGGTAAAATGGTTTTATTGACCTTTGCTACTATTTTAAAAAAATGTTTTTTCATTGTTTTAAAGATACTTAATTTGGTGTTTAAATCAAAATTTATTCCTCTTTGTTTTGATTTCGATAACTCCATTTTTAGCTTTTTCTCCGTATTTTTTTATAGCAGAATCTCCTTTTAAAACAGAGATAGATTCAATATTATTTGTGTCTATTTTTTTGATGCTTGAGCTAGAAGTAATTTTTCCGTCTAAGAAATAGATTGGGTCATTCTTTTCAGTAGATTTAAAAGCAACTGTTTTGGTGTTTATATCTAAAAAAGAAAAATTAGAAGTTGAAATTGTTGTTGCAATTACTATTCCGTTGGATTCTCCTACTTTTATATCCGGAATTGGTTTGTCGTTATCATAAAAGGTAACTTCAGAATTGCTTCTACTATTTTTTACGCTAATGGTAATTTTAATAATTTCTTTCTGATTGTTGAATTTTAAATTGCTGTATGAGAAGAATAAACTTTGTTTTTCTAGATTATTTTTTAAATCGTTTAGTTTTTCTTTCGTAAAATCTTTGGTTATAGTTTCAGTAAAACCATTAAACCTAGTTTGTAAGAAGCTTTTCTTTTCTTGAGCATTTGTGTTATTGCTAAAAAATAGAGTGAAAATTATCAGAAAAGAAGAAAGAAGTAAATAGTTGTGCTTTTTCATAAAATATATAATTGCAAAGATAAAAAATAAATCTAGTTTTTTAAAAATGAAATAAAGAGAAATCCGTTCAAAAATTCTAATTATACTATCTTCGCATAAAAATAGAAAGATGGAGTTTTTTTATATAATCTTAGGATTGATTTTTTTAATTGCTGGAGGTAATTGGTTGTTAAAAGCAGCTGTTGGATTGTCTTTAAAGTTAAATATTCCAAAGATTGTAATTGGTATGACGGTTGTCTCTTTTGCAACATCGGTACCAGAACTAATTGTAAGTGTAAAATCGGCTTTAGATGGTTTTCCTGATTTAGCTTTAGGTAATGTTGTAGGTTCTAATATTGCTAATTTAGCGTTAGTATTAGGAATTACAATTGTATTGTCTAAGATTGATGTTCAAAAAAGTTTTTATAAAACTGATTGGCCAGTAATGATGATTGCTTCAGGATTGTTATTCTATTTTTTATATGATGACGCCATAATTGACTTTTATGAAGGTGCAATTATGTTTTCATTTTTAATTATCTTCTTAATTTATCTATTACGTTTTCAAAAGCAAGCAGTGGTAGATGAAGCACCTGAAGATGATAAAATGTTGCCTTTATATAAAATAGCGTTGTTCTTTACAATTGGTGGAATAGGATTGTGGGCAGGTTCAGAATTTTTAATAAAAGGAGCAGTAGATTTAGCAAAAGATTTCGGAGTTAGTGAACGTGTAATTGGTGTTACAGTTGTTTCTGTTGGGACAAGTATTCCTGAATTAGCAGCGTCAATAATTGCTGTAATTAAAAAGGAAAAAGCAATTTCACTTGGTAATTTAATAGGGTCAAATATATTTAATATTCTAGCAGTTCTAGGAATTACTGCAATGATTACTCCAATACAATTAAAAGATATGGAGTTGTTAGATTATGATATTTACTGGATGCTAGGTATTTCTTTCTTGATACTTCCATTAGTGTTTTTCCCAAGAAAATTAAGACTTGATTGGAAAGATGGATTTATATTATTGGTATTCTATGGAATATTTATTTTTACAACAATAAGTTAATAAAAAAAAGCCTCATTTTGCTAAAATGAATTCAGCATAAACGAGGCTTTTTTTGTTTTATAAGTTGTCGCAAACTGGTTTTACAGTTTGTATAATTCTTGATGCAATTTTATAAGGATCTCCGTTTGATGCAGGTCTTCTATCTTCTAAATACCCTTTCCATCCATTATCAACTGTTAAAATAGGGATACGAATAGAAGCACCTCTATCTGAAATGCCATAACTGAAATCTGTAATAGAAGCAGTTTCGTGTAAACCTGTTAAGCGCTGATCGTTATGAGCTCCATAAATATCTATATGTTCTTTAGTTACTGGTCTAAAAGCTTCACAAACTTTCATATAAATCTCCTTTGAGCCACATGTTCTTAAAATTTCATTAGAAAAATTAGCATGCATTCCAGATCCATTCCAATCTCCTTTTACAGGCTTTGGATGATACTCAATATAATATCCGTATTGCTCTGTTAATCTGTCTAATAAATAACGACCAATCCAAATTTCATCTCCCGCTTTTTTAGCGCCTTTTGCAAATAATTGAAATTCCCATTGCCCAGAAGCAACTTCTTGGTTGATTCCTTCAAAATTCAAACCAGCTTCAATACATAGGTCTGCATGTTCTTCAACAAAATCTCTACCATGAGTGTTTCTTCCTCCAACAGAACAATAATACATTCCTTGTGGTCCAGGATATCCTCCAACAGGAAATCCTAAAGGTAGTTGAGTTGCGTTATCCATAATAAAGTATTCTTGCTCAAATCCAAACCAAAAATCATTATCATCATCATTAATTGTTGCACGAGCATTAGATTCATGTGGAGTTCCATCAGAATTCATAACCTCATTCATTACTAAGTATCCATTAGTACGAGTAGGGTCAGGGTGGATTGCTACAGGTTTTAGAATACAGTCAGAAGAGCCTCCTGATGCTTGTTTTGTAGAAGATCCGTCAAAAGACCAATTTTTTAATTCTTCTAAAGTTCCTTGAAAGTTTTCATGCTCTTCAACTTTCGTTTTACTTCTGAGGTTTTGTGTTGGTTTATAACCATCTAACCAGATGTATTCTAATTTAATTTTACTCATTATGTAGTTTTTTGTGAATAGGAAACAAAAATATATAAAATATTACATTGACCCCTAATTTTTTAGGGGTAAAACTTAAAATTGTTAATTATCTAACTAAATTGTTAATAAAAGAAGGGGTTAATTTATTTTTAAGATTAGTTATTGGTTATTTTTGTTAAAAAACTAATTATGTCTACAATTCGATTTAATGCATTAAAAGAAACACTTAATAGAGTTCCTTTAACAATTACTGAAGAAGAAAGAAAGTCTGAAGCTTTTGGTAAAAACGTATTTAATGAACATGCTATGCGTCAGTTTATGACAATAGAAGCGTATCAAAGTGTAATGGATGCGGTTGAGTTTGGAAAAAGAATTGATAGAAGTGTTGCAAATCAAGTTGCAGCAGCAATGAAAGATTGGGCGTTGTCAAAAAACGCGACACATTATACACATTGGTTTCAACCATTGACAGGAGCAACAGCAGAAAAGCATGATGCTTTTTTTGAAACGATTGGCAATGGAAGAGCGATGGAAAAATTTGGTGGTGGAGAATTGGTTCAGCAAGAACCCGATGCTTCTAGTTTTCCGAACGGAGGAATTAGAAACACATTTGAAGCAAGAGGATATACTGCTTGGGATCCAACATCACCAGCATTTATATACGGAACAACGTTGTGTGTTCCCACAATATTTGTTGCATATACAGGAGAAGCATTAGATAATAAAACACCATTATTAAGAGCGTTACAAGCGATAGATACTACGGCAACTGCAGTTTGTAAATATTTTGATAAAAATGTTACGAAAGTAAATGCATCTTTAGGTTGGGAACAAGAATATTTTTTGATTGATTCTGCGCTAGCAATTTCTAGACCAGATATCAATTTAACTGGAAGAACTTTATTAGGGCATTCACCAGCAAAAGGACAACAATTAGATGATCATTACTTTGGTTCTATTCCACGTAGAGTAATGAGTTACATGCGCGATTTAGAACAAGAATGTATGTTATTGGGCATTCCTGTTAAAACACGACATAATGAAGTTGCTCCTAATCAATATGAATTAGCGCCAATTTATGAAGAAGCAAACTTAGCAGTTGATCACAATTCATTATTAATGGATGTGATGGAAAAAGTGGCACAAAAACATAAGTTTAGAGTGTTGTTTCATGAAAAACCATTTGCAGGAATTAATGGTTCAGGAAAACATAATAATTGGTCTTTGGCAACAAATACAGGAATTAATTTATTAAGTCCAGGAAAAACGCCAATGAAAAATTTACAATTCTTAACGTTTTTTGTGAATACAATTAAAGCTGTTCATGATTATGAAGAATTAATTAGAGCTTCGATTGCTTCTGCGAGTAACGATCATCGATTAGGAGCAAATGAAGCGCCGCCAGCAATTATTTCTGTTTTTATTGGTTCTCAATTGTCAGCAGTTTTAGATGAATTAGAAAATGTTACAAAAGGAAAATTATCACCCGAAGAAAAAACAGATTTAAAATTAAATATTGTAGGTAAAATTCCTGAAATATTATTGGATAATACGGATAGAAATAGAACGTCTCCATTTGCTTTTACAGGAAATAAATTCGAGTTAAGAGCAGTAGGTTCTTGGGCGAACTGTGCCGTTTCAATGACAACATTGAATACAATTATTGCAAAGCAATTAAAAGATTTTAAAGTAGAAGTAGATGCTTTAATTGAGAATAAAAAATTAAAGAAAGACGAAGCGATCTTTAATGTATTGAGAGAATATATAAAAGCATCAAAAAAAATTCGTTTTGAAGGAAATGGTTATGGGAAAGAATGGGAATTAGAAGCTGAAAAACGAGGATTGAGCAATAATAAAACAACGCCAGAAGCTTTAAAAGCAAAAATTACTAAAAAAACAATTTCGCTTTTTGAGGAAATGGATGTCATGAGTAAAGTTGAAGTTGAAGCGCGTCATGAAATTGAATTGGAAGAATACATTTTAAGAATTCAGATTGAAGGAAGGGTTTTAGGAGATATTGCTAGAAATCACATTATTCCGACAGCAATCAAATATCAAAATACGTTGATAGAAAATGTTAGTGGATTGAAAAATATTTTTGGTGATGAATTTAAAGTTCATGCAAAAGAACAAATTGATTTGATAAAAAAAATATCAACACATATTGCAGGAATTAATTCTAAAGTTGAAGCAATGATTGAAGAACGAAAAAAAGCAAATATATTACATGGACAAAAAGCGGCAGATGCTTATTGCAATATTGTAAAACCATATTTTGATGAAATCCGTTATCATTGCGATAAATTAGAGTTAATGGTTGATGATGAGCTTTGGCCATTAGCTAAATACAGAGAATTATTATTTACAAGATAATTTAAAAATTAAATCCCGCTTTAGCGGGATTTTTTACTCACAAAAAAGTAAATTTGCAGTAACAATAACACAATAATATGAGTCAAGAAGTTTCTAAACGATACGCACAACGCGGAGTTTCTGCATCTAAAGAAGATGTTCATAATGCAATTAAGAACATTGATAAAGGATTATTTCCAAAAGCGTTTTGTAAAATCGTTCCAGATTATTTAACAAACGATGACGATTATTGTTTGATTATGCATGCAGATGGAGCAGGAACAAAATCTTCATTGGCTTATATGTATTGGAAAGAAACTGGAGATATTTCTGTGTGGAAAGGAATCGCACAAGATGCGTTAATTATGAATATTGATGATTTATTATGTGTTGGTGCTACCGATAATATTATGTTGTCGTCTACAATTGGACGAAACAAAAGTAAAATTCCTGGTGAAGTATTGTCAGCAATTATCAACGGAACGGAAGAGTTAATTAAAGACTTAAAAGGATTTGGAGTTACGATTCATTCAACTGGTGGGGAAACTGCGGATGTTGGTGATTTAGTGAGAACAATTATTGTAGATTCTACAGTTACAGCTCGTATGAAACGAACTGATGTTATTGATAACGCAAACATAAAAGCTGGTGATGTAATTGTTGGTTTAGAATCTTTCGGTCAATCAACTTATGAAACTGAATATAATGGAGGAATGGGTTCTAACGGATTGACTTCTGCTAGACATGATGTTTTTGATAATTATTTAGCGAAAAAATATCCAGAAAGTTTTGATGCTGCTGTTCCTGCGGATTTAGTGTATTCTGGAAAAACGAAATTAACAGATAAAGTTGAAAATTCTCCAATTGATGCAGGCAAGTTAGTGTTATCTCCAACGAGAACCTATGCGCCAATAATCAAAGAAATATTATCCAAGTTTAATTCTGATACGATTCACGGAATGATTCATTGTTCTGGTGGAGCGCAAACAAAGATTTTACATTTTGTAGATAATTTACATATTGTGAAAGATAATATGTTTCCAATTCCGCCTTTATTTAAATTGATACAAGAGCAATCTAAAACCGATTGGAAAGAAATGTATCAAGTTTTTAACTGTGGTCACAGAATGGAAATCTATGTTTCTCCAGAAATTGCGAATGATATAATTGCAATTTCAGAATCATACAATGTAAATGCTCAGATTGTTGGTAAAGTAGAAGCTGCAAGTTCTAAGAAGCTGACGATTAAAAGTGAGTTTGGAATATTTGAGTATTAATAATTACCACTCAATTCTAAAAACAACATTAGGGGTTCTCCCTAAAGAATATTTGTCAACTATAATTATAGGGTCATTTGGGATATTATTTCCTATATATTCTTTACTTATTTGATTTCTTTGATTTGTTAAATTTCTAATTGATACCCCAATTTTACCTTTTAGTTTATAATTTTTTGAAAATAAAAAATTATAAACTGCAGAAAAATCTAATCGCTGATAATTGTTTAACCGTTCAGTATTAACACCTTTAAAAACAACTAGATTAGTTAATGGGTTTTTTGAAGATAAGGTGTAAGGTTTACCAGTATGCCATTTCCATCCTAGAGCTAGTTGTAATTTTTTTGTCTTATAAGAAATTGATGAAGAAATAGCGTGTTTAATTTGATTATTAGCAGTAAAATAGTTGTTGTTGTTAATGGTGTTAAATTTGTTCTTTATATCTGTATAAGAGTAGCTTATCCATGTTTTTATATGGTGAAAATTCTTTTTTAAATAGAAGTCTACACCATTTATTTTTTGACTTCCAATGAGATAATGATTTAAATCATTACTTAAAAACCCTAAGGATAAAGCAGAAACACCAACAGTTTTTTTTGTGTATGTATCAATATCTAAACTCCATCCATTTGTGTGATATATCATACCTAATGAGATTTGTTTGCTGTTTATAATTGGTGTATTGTTGCCGTCAGATAATCTCCATAATTTGTTTTCTAAAGATAAATTACTAATAAGTGTTTCATCTATTTGACTAATTGTTTGATTTCTAATATCTGCAGTAGCTTGTATTTTTAAAAAATTGGTTAGATTTTTATATAGAATTATTCGAGGTTCTATTTTAAACTGATTTAATTGTTGATAATAATTTGCTCTTACACCAATATTAAAATCAAATAGCGAAAAATTTCTGATACTGTAGTTTGTGTATAGAGAATAACTATTTAGAGTATTTCTTTTACTATCTAGCAGGTATTTTAAATTTGTGGTTTCAAAAAAGGAATAGCTAACATCTTTAAAGATAGATTGAAACCCATAAAGTATAGAGTTTCCTGAGTTTTTTGAAATTGTTATTTCTGATGAAAAAGATTTATTTTTTATGTGATTTCGTTTATCAAAATCAGAAACTTGTTTGTGCTCTTTTGATGTTAAAAAATTATAATTTAAATTAAAATCAGAAGAACTAACAAGAGTTAACTGTTCAATGTTTTCTCTCCATTTTTTAAGCCAAGTTAAGCTATATCCATTATTTTCTGTATCCAAAACATCTTTATAAGTGCTAGTTTTTTGACTATCTTCATAAAAGTGTTCAAGATCATTATCAATATGAATAAAACTTGCAGAAAAGCTATTGTTTTTATTTAATACATAATTTATCTTAAAAGTATTGTCTTTAAAGTAGAATTTTTCTTCAGAATTTTGTGCACTATGAATGTTTGTAGACTGAAATACTTTTTCTTCTAATTCATGAAAAGTTCCGGTTTCATATAGATCCTCATAAGATTTTCTATATGAAACTAAAATACTTAATTTCTTTTTTATGATTGGCGCTTCTACAAAAATATCTGCACTAATTCCGTTTATTCCAATTCCAAAATTAAAGTTTTCAACTACTTTATTATTAGTTGAAATGTCAATAACACTTGAAATACTTTCGCCGTATTTTGGTGTAATACCTTTATTTAAAAAAGTTACATTTTTGGTTATATTAGGGTTAAATGGAGAAACCATCCCAAATTATTTGATTTTGATCTGGTGTGCCGCCTCTAACATTTAGTCCAGTAGCTGTCTCATTTGGGCTTATTACTCCAGGAAGTTCTTGTATGCTCTCTAATACATCAGCTTCAACTAATCCTGGTAAAATCTCAAGCTCTTTAAGAGTTATTTTAAAAGCGCCGTTTTTGTCTTTTATAATTCCTTTTGCTAAGTAGCTAGTTATTACAACTTCATCTAACTCATTATAATTTTCAGAATTAAAAACTGAGGTGCTTATAGTTACGGTTATAAAGCGTTTATTAATAAATTGGAAATCTAGGTTTAAGGCTTTAGAGAGTTCGGCTAGAGTTTCAATTAAAGATCTATTTTTATTTTTTAAAAAAATCATCTTCCCCTTTATTATTTTATCTGTATAAGATAATTTAACATTATATTTTTTTTCAATAATAAGAAAAGCAGTTGAAACTTTTATGTTATTAAAGTCAATAACTTTAGTTGCTTTTTCTTGAGAAAATGAAAAGAAACAAAAAAAACTAAACAAGAAGGAAAATGGTAATTTCATTTATTTTGATAAAATAACGACATTATCTTTTATTTTATAACGTATTTGAACCGTTTTAAATACAGCTGCTAATGCTAGGTTTCTATTTTTATTGTCAAAAGCACCTGTAAAAACTATAGATTCATCTATGTTGTTGGTAACAATTTTAATATTAAATTGCTTTTCTAAAGCACTTAAAACTTCACGCAAAGGAACACTTCTAAAACTACTTTCTCCAAGTGTCCAAGATGGTAAATTGGTTTGTGAGTTTAAAGTTTGTTCTGTTGTGTTACCGTTAATATTTCTTACTGTTTTATTTGGTGTAAGAATAACTTTTTTACCTGCATTTACAACCTTTACTTTTCCTTCATAGCAGGTAACTTCAAAAAAAGAATTTTGTGAGTTTACATTAAATTTTGTTCCAAGAACGGTAACTGTGCCATTATCTGTAATTACTGTAAAAGTTTTTCCTTTTTGTACTTTAAAAAAGGCCTCCCCTTTTAAATGGAGAGTTCTGTTTCTTTTCCAGTCTTTTTTGTTGTATTTTATTTCAGATTTTGCATTTAATATTACTTCAGAATTATCTAATAACGCAATGGTTTTAAGTTCCCCAAAAGTAGATTGAATTATAACAGTATTATTAAAGTAATTAGAAAAAACACTAAAAAACAACACTATAGAGGCAGCAATAGCAATTGCACCTTTAAAATATAAAGATCTAACTTTAGACCCTTTTTTAGAGATGTTTTCTTTTTGGTCTCTTATTTTATCTTTTATTTTCGCAAATGTATTTTCTGTAGGAGCTTCTAATTCTTGATATAGATTAATGCCAGATTTAAGTTTTATATAAGAGTTATAATCATCTTCAGATACTGCTTCTTTTAATTGATTATTAGTGATTTCGCTATTAATCCATTTAGCTAAATAAGTATCGTTAAAAGTATTTTTGTTTGACATTTTATAGATTTGACATTAATAATACACCTGAATAAGAAAAAACCCTACCTTTTAAATGAATTCAATTTTTTCTTTTAATGTTTTTAAAGCAGTGTGCATTCTTTTTTCTACAGCTTTTACCGAAATATTTAATTGCTCAGCTATTTCTTTATACTTCTTTTTCTCTATTCTGCTCAATAAAAAAACTTCACGCTGTTTCTCAGACAAACTTGCAATTGCATTCTCTAATTTATCATAAAACTCGTTTTCTAGAAAAATAAACTCAGGAGATTCATTACTGCTTTTATGAGTATAATTTTTTTGGTGCTTATCTATAACCTTATTGTGTCTTGCGGTATTTATAAATAAATTATTGGCAATCGTTAATAAAAAGTTCTTTATGGTGTCATATGAAGTATTCTTACATTCTTCCCATAGTTTAACAAAAGTATCTTGTACAATATCTTCTGTTAGACTTAGATCTCTTGTTTTAAAAAACACAAACCGTTTTACATCTTTTGCATACTTATTAAAAATATTTTCAAATACTTTAGGGTTACAAATATTTTTTAAATCTTTAATCATTAAAAATCATTCAATTTTATAGGGAATACCAAAAATACCAAAAATATTTTTTAAAAAAAAGGTAGGGTATTTTTATTTGAGAACGTATAGTATTTGAAGAGTTGTAAAAAAAGACTTGATAAATTAAAAACCAATAAAAAATGAAAACTTTAAAATCAATTACTTACACATTATTAATTTCGGTATTAGCATTTTCATGTACATCTAATTTAGATGAAAATGATTTAACGGAGCCAAATATGACAACAGAAACAAGCGAATCAGCAAAAATAGTTGTAGAGGTTGTTAAAAGCCATATAAAATCTGATGGAACTTTTTTTAATGCTAGTAATCCAGAGAGCAGTATGATATTCGATTTAGGATTTAAACTTTCTTACCCAGTAACTTTATCTTACAGTAATGGTACAGCAGTAGAAATTAATTCTATAGAAGAATTAGCAAGTATAGCAAAAGAGATTACGCAAACTAATTTTATAGATGGCGTAAGTTTTCCTTTTAAAGTTGATGTATCGGGTGTTACACAAACAATATCTGCTGAGAATGACTTTATTGACCTAATAAATAGTTATGATACTGATAATGATGGTACAGTAAATTACCAAGATACTGATGATGATGGAGATGGAGCTTCTGATGCTTTAGAAGACCAAAATAATGATGGAGATTCAACAAATGATGATGCAGATAATGATGGTACACCTAATTATTTAGACACAGACTCAGATAATGATGGGCAATTAGATGAAGATGAAGATAATGATGGTGACGGAGATTTTACAAATGATGATTCTGATAATGATGGAAACCCAGATTATACAGATACAGATTCTGATAATGACGGGACTAATGATGGTGAGGATAGTGATGATGATAACGATGGGACTAATGATGACGACGACGATACAGATACAGACGGAGATGGAACAGGAGACAATGCAGATACAGATGATGACAATGATGGTGTGTCAGACGATCAAGATGACTTTCCTTTAGATGATACAGAAGACACAGATACAGATGGAGATGGAACAGGAGATAATGCAGATACAGATGATGACAATGATGGTACGTCAGACGATCAAGATGACTTTCCTTTAGATGATACAGAAGACACAGATACTGATGGAGATGGAACAGGAGACAATGCAGATACTGATGATGGCAATGATGGTAATGACGACAATGACAATGATGGAGACAATGATAATGACGACGACGATACAGACACAGATACTGATGGAGATGGAACAGGAGACAATGCAGATACTGATGATGGCAATGATGGTAATGACGACAATGACAATGATGGAGACAATGATAATGACGACGACGATACAGATACAGATGGAATAGGAGACAATGCAGATACAGATGATGACAATGATGGTGTGTCAGACGATCAAGATGACTTTCCTTTAGATGATACAGAAGACACAGATACTGATGGAGATGGAACAGGAGATAATGCAGATACAGATGATGACAATGATGGTACTCCAGACAGTCAAGATAATTATCCATTAGATCCTGCCAGACAATAATTAGCAATCAAGAGAATTCAGTAGGTCTATATTTAGCAATACGGTTAAGTTAAGTTTGTAGATAGCACATCCTAAAAACATTAAATTATGAAAACATTAGTTATTTTTATTTCACTTGTATTTTCAATTTTTACAGTAAAGGCACAAGATTGGAAGACAGATTTTGAAGAAGCAAAACAAATTGCTACAACC
>JBDNGO010000064.1:0-14608 GCA_041689245.1 Flavobacteriaceae bacterium
AAATGTTCCATTTTCGATTGATGCTTTCCAAAAAGCTTCATCAATTTCTGCTCCAACGGTGGTAATTAAATTTTCATTTGCATTAAAGTTGATTTCAGAAAACTGTAAACTGTTTACTTTATCAATGATTTTTGAATCGTGAGGAGGAACAATCTGTCCGCCATCATTCCAATATACTTTGTAACCGTTATATTCTGGTGGATTATGAGAGGCTGTTAATACAATTCCTGCATCACAATTTAAGTAATTTACAGCAAAAGATAATTCTGGAGTTGGACGTAAATTTTCAAATAAATATACTTGAATGTTATTTGCTGATAATACATCTGCAACCAATTTAGAAAACTCCTTACTGTTGTGTCTGCAATCAAAAGCAATAGCAACTTTTAATTGTTTGTTAGGATACTGTTCTTGTAAATAATTACTTAGACCTTGGGTTGCTTTCCCTAAAGTATATTTGTTAATTCGGTTAGTTCCTGCACCCATAATTCCTCGCATTCCGCCAGTTCCGAATTCCATGTTTTTATAAAAACGATCTACTAAATCATCAGGATTAGAATCGATTAATTGCTGAATTTCATTTCTTGTTTCTGCATCAAACGTGTCAGAAAGCCAAAGTTTTGCATGTTCTAAAATCTCTTTCATGTAAAAAATTTCTTGTCCGCAAAGATACGGATTTAGATATTTAAGGTTTCTTTTATTGTATAATGCTTTTCGGTGCTTTTTGTTTTAATTAAAAGCTCTCCAAGGAAACCAGCTAAAAATAATTGTGTACCAATAATCATTGCTGTTAAAGAAATATACAGCCAAGGATTATCTGTAATTAAAATGGTTTTTAATCCTGCATATAATTTATACAATTTTATAAGTCCAATATATCCAGCAGCTAAAAAACCTACTGCAAAAACCATGCTTCCCCAGAGACCAAAAAAGTGCATTGGTCTTTTACCAAATTTTGATAAAAAAGAAATAGTAATTAAATCTAGAAACCCGTTTATAAATCTACTCATACCAAATTTTGTTACCCCGTATTTTCTTGCTTGGTGTTGTACTATTTTTTCTCCAATCTTAGTAAAACCTTCGTTTTTTGCTAATACAGGAATATATCGATGCATTTCTCCGCTAACTTTTACGCTTTTAACTACACTGTTTTTATAGGCTTTTAAACCGCAATTAAAATCATGCAATTTTAAACCAGAAGTTTTTCTGGCAGCTAAATTAAATAGTTTTGACGGAATATTTTTAGTAATAATATTATCATATCGTTTCTTTTTCCAGCCAGAAATTAAATCGTAATTTTCATTAATAATTAAATCGTATAATTCAGGGATTTCATCTGGATTGTCTTGTAAATCAGCATCCATAGTAATAACAACATCTCCTTTTGCTATTTCAAAACCTGCGTCTAATGCTTGAGATTTACCATAGTTTCTTTGAAAACGAATTCCTTTTACTTGGGTATGTTCTGAAGATAATTTTTCGATTACATTCCAAGAAGTATCTGTGCTACCATCATCAATAAAAAGCACTTCGTATTCATAAGAATTGGATTGCATAACTTTTGCAATCCAACGATATAACTCTTGTAAAGATTCTTCTTCGTTTAATAAAGGTATAACTACCGATATATCCATTCGTTTCAAAATTATAAGGTTGTGTAAAAACGTAAAGGTAAAACATCCGAAGATATTTTACCTTTAAATCGTTTAAATTTTTCTTAAAAATTAGTATTGCTCTTCAGCAGATTGTTTCATTATTGCTCCAGTTATTGCAGAAACAACAAAACCTATAAATGCAGCAGCAGCAATTCCAATTGCTGATGAAATTAATGGGCCTTGAAACTTTTGCATCATTTCTTTAGCAGTTTCAATTGCATCGCTAGACATTCCTTGGTCTATCCAAGTTTTTTCCTGTATTACCATCATTTGTTGTATAAATTCAGGCTCAATAAAATTTTGAAATAGTTGTTGGTATATAATCGCAATTACAGCACTAATAACTGTTAAACCAACCCCAATTTTAACGGATTGTCCCCAAGACATAAAACCGCCATTAATTTCTTTAAATTTTTTAAAAGCAAATACAATCATAGCAATCATTAAGAGACCGCTTAATACACTAACAGACCAATGTGGTTTTAAATAATCTCCAGTTGCATACACAACTAAATTAATTAGTACAGAAGCTATACCAAGGTATAAACCATAATTTAAAATAATGTTTTTACTAGATGCTTGATTTTCCATTGTATTTTGATATTTAGTTAGTAGTTATACAAATATATGATATTCATTTTAGGCAAAGATAAATATTTCAAATTTGAAATATTTACTATTTACTATTAGATTAGTAACCAAAGTATAAGATTTGTTACAAAATTGCTTAAAAAACATTGCGAAACTTTAAAAATGATTGTAAATTTGCAGCGGCAAGTCCTACACAACTAGCTCCCTTTGAACCCCCCAGGGCGGGAACGCAGCAAGGGTATTAGGTTGTAGCAGTGTGATGTAGGTAGCTTGCCATTTTTTTATACTGAACTTGTTTCAGTATCTCTCAACTTCTTCCTATCCTAAATCCTTTCCAGAGGAAAGGACTTCAAAAAAACTTTTTAATAACTTTATTTACTTTTACAATTTTTAGATTACTAAATTTAGTTTTCGGATATTTGCTCCTATCCTATATCCTTTCCAGAGGAAAGGACTTTTAATGATTTAATCTTTCAATAACAAATGCCAAAAGTTGTTCTTATTACTGGTGCTTCCTCAGGAATTGGAAAATCCATTGCAAACTATCTTTCTGAAAAAGGAATGATTGTTTACGGAACAAGTAGAAAAAAAGAAGAAGAGTTTTCTTTTCCTTATAAAATGATTGCTTTAGATGTTTTAGATGTAAATTCTATACAAAAAGCAGTTTCTGATATTATTGAAAGTGAAGGAAGATTGGATGTTTTGGTAAATAATGCTGGAATGGGAATTACAGGTTCCATTGAGGATACACCAACAGAAGAAATGAAAAAGGTTTTTAATACCAATTTTTTTGGAGCTATTGATGTAATGAAAACGGTATTACCACAAATGCGAAAACAACATTCAGGTAAAATAATTAATGTAACCTCAATTGCAGGTTATATGGGATTGCCTTTTCGCGGAGTGTATTCTGCAACAAAAGGAGCATTAGAAATCATTACAGAAGCAACTAGAATGGAAGTAAAGCAATTTGGAGTACAGATTGTAAATATTGCTCCAGGAGATTTTGCTACAAATATTGCAGCAGGTAGATATCATACACCAGTTTTTGAAAACTCTGCGTATAAAGAAAAATATCAAGAAAATTTAAACTTGATGGATTCGCATGTTAATAGTGGCATGAATCCAAAAGTGATGGCAAAAGTAGTTTTTACTATTATTGAAAATAAGAATCCTAAAATTCATTATAAAGTTGGTGGGTTTATGGAAAAATTCTCAATCGTTTTAAAACGAATTTTACCAGATAAAATGTACGAAAAATTATTAATGAATCATTATAAAGTATAATTTTGTAAAACTAAAACCACACACATGAAATTTTTTATTGACACAGCGAATTTAGATCAAATTAAAGAAGCGCAATCTTTGGGTATTTTAGACGGAGTAACTACAAATCCATCTTTAATGGCAAAAGAAGGAATTACAGGGCAAGAAAATATTATCAACCATTACAAAGCAATTTGTAATTTGGTAGAAGGGGATGTTTCTGCAGAAGTTATTTCAACAGAATTTGCTGGAATGGTAAAAGAAGGAGAAGCTTTGGCTGCTTTAAATCCACAAATCGTGGTAAAATTACCAATGATTAAAGAGGGTATAAAAGCATGTAAATATTTTTCATCAAAAGGAATAAAAACCAATGTAACTTTAGTGTTTTCCGCAGGTCAAGCGTTGTTGGCTGCAAAAGCTGGAGCAACGTATGTTTCTCCGTTTATTGGTCGTTTAGATGATATTTCTACAGACGGATTAAACTTAATCGCTGAAATTCGTCAGATTTATGATAATTACGGATTTGAAACTCAAATTTTAGCGGCTTCAGTGCGTCATACAATGCATATTATTGATTGTGCTAAATTAGGGTCTGATGTAATTACTGGTCCATTAAGCGCTATTGAAGGGTTATTAAACCATCCTTTAACAGATATTGGCTTGGCTAAGTTTTTAGAAGATTATAAAAAAGGAAATTAACCAACGCAGTTGGTCTAAATAGTATTGTCATTCCCGCGAAAGCGGGAATCTCATTTTTTAAAAAATGTATCCAAAAAAAGAACTCGCACAAATTGTAATTTCAGGCTGTCATCAATATAACATTGATACAGTTGTTATTTCTCCTGGTTCTAGAAATGCTCCGTTAACAATTGGGTTTTTAAATCATCCAACAATAAAAACATTGAGTATTGTTGATGAGCGTTGTGCTGCTTTTTTTGCAATGGGAATTGCGCAACAAACTCAAAATCCAGTAGCAATTGTGTGTACTTCTGGTTCAGCTTTGTTAAATTATTATCCGGCAATTGCAGAAGCATTTTATAGTAATATTCCGTTAGTTATTATTTCTACGGATAGACCAAAACACTTAATTGATATTGGCGACGGACAAACAATTAGACAAGAAAATGTATTTCAAAATCATATTTTGTTTTCTGCAAATTTAATAGAAGATGAGACAAAGACAGAGTTTAATATCAATTTAATAACAGAAGCTTTACAAATTTCAATAACAAAAAAAGGACCCATTCATATCAATGTTCCTTTTGATGAACCTTTATACGAAACTGTTGATAAACTTAATAGTTTTCATTTTGACCAAGTCATTGCTTACGAAGTGAAGCAATCTTTTGATTTTAAAAAATTAGCTTCAATCTGGAGCTCATCCTTAAAAAAAATGATATTAGTTGGGGTTGAATATCCAAATAAACAACTTCAAAACTTGGTAAAAAAGTTTAAAAATGATTCTTCTGTAATCATTTTAAAAGAAACTACTTCAAATTTAGCGTCAGATAAAACGATTAACTCTATTGATAAACTGATTTTTCCTTTTACAGAAGAAGAATTTAAAGCATTACAACCAGAAGTATTGTTAACGTTTGGCGGAATGATCGTTTCTAAAAAAATAAAACAGTTTTTAAGAAAGCACCAACCAAAACATCATTGGCATCTAGACGAGCAAAGAGCAATGAATACATTTCATTGTTTATCAGAGTTTATTCAAGAAAAACCAACTAAATTTCTTGAGATGCTGAAACAAGTTCAGCATGATAAAAGTGATTTCATGTTGAGCACTTCGGCTTCGCTCAGTACAGGCTCCGTTGAAACGTATCAGCAAAAATGGTTGCAAGAAAAAGAGAAAAGAGCAGAAAAACATCAACAATATTTAAGTAAACTCGCGCATTCTGATTTAAAGGTTTTTGAACAAGTATTAGAAAGTGTTCCAGCGAATTCTCAATTGCAATTAGGAAATAGTTCGGTTGTTAGATATGCGCAATTATTTGATATAAAAGACTCATTTCGTGTGTTTTGTAATCGAGGAACAAGCGGAATTGACGGAAGCACAAGTACTGCAATTGGTGCTGCTTTTGCAAGTAAAAAACAAACAGTTTTTATTACAGGAGATTTAAGTTTCTTTTATGATAGTAATGCGTTGTGGAATACCTATATTCCGTTTAATTTTAGAATTATTATTATCAATAATAATGGTGGCGGAATTTTTAGATTTATTCCTGGGCCAAAATCTACAAATGCTTTAGAATATTTTGAAACTTCACACGAATTAACAGCAGAGCATTTATGTAAAATGTATCAATTAGAATACAATTCGGTTTTAAATTCAAAAGAGCTTACATTAGCCTTAAAAGGATTTTATCAAGATTCAGATAAGCCAAAAGTATTAGAGGTGTTTACTGATAAAGAAGTAAACGAAACAATACTAAAAGAGTATTTCAATTTTTTAAAATAATGAATTATGGATTTAGAAGTAGGAGATAAAGTATCTTTAATTATTGGATCAGAAACAGACTTAGGTTTTAATGTTTGGATTGATGAAGATTTTGAAGGATTGTTATATAGAAACGAGATTTTTCAAGAACTAAGAGAGCGCCAAAGAGTTTCGGGGTTTATAAAAAACATTCGGGAAGATGGTAAAATTGATGTTTCTTTAAAACCACAAGGGTTTAGAAATGTAATTTCTTTAGATACAGAAAAAGTGGTAGAAGCAATTTATGATCATGATGGGTTTTTACCTTTAACAGATAAGAGTTCTCCAGAAGACATTAAGCGTGAATTATTAATGAGTAAAAAAGCTTTTAAAAGAGCAGTTGGTACTTTATATAAAGAAAAAACAATACTTATTAAAGAAGACGGTTTAGAATTGATAAACTAATTTATTACCCTTCTCTAAGCATTCTTTGTGCATTCTAATAAAATCATTTCTCCATACGTTTTTAAATGACCCCATTTTCTTTTTCAATAATGAGGCTATTTACAAACCTTTTATAAAATTGTAAATAATAGTTCTTAATATCCTATTTTTGTAATTAGAAATATAAAGTTCTTTATAGATTTAAAAGCATACCGATAAAAAACAGTTATTATGATAAAAGCAGACTGGAAAACTGTAAAACAATACGAAGACATTACGTATAAAAAATCAAACGGAGTTGCAAGAATTGCATTTAATAGACCAAATGTAAGGAATGCATTTCGTCCAAAAACAACAAAAGAACTGTACGATGCATTTTACGATGCAGGTGAAGATACTTCAATTGGAGTTGTTTTATTATCTGCGGAAGGACCTAGCACTAAAGATGGTGTGTATTCTTTCTGTTCTGGTGGCGATCAAAAAGCACGTGGACATCAAGGTTATGTTGGTGAAGATGGATATCATCGTTTAAATATTTTAGAAGTTCAACGATTAATAAGGTTTATGCCAAAAGTAGTAATTTGTGTAGTTCCTGGTTGGGCAGTTGGTGGCGGACATAGCTTACATGTAGTTTGTGATTTAACCTTGGCTTCTAAAGAACATGCAATTTTTAAGCAAACTGATGCAGATGTTACATCTTTTGATGGTGGTTATGGTTCTGCGTATTTAGCAAAAATGGTGGGTCAGAAAAGAGCGAGAGAAATTTTCTTTTTAGGAAGAAATTATTCTGCTCAAGATGCGTATGAAATGGGAATGGTAAATGCTGTAGTTCCCCATGATGAATTAGAAGATACAGCTTTTGAATGGGCACAAGAAATTTTAGCAAAATCGCCAACATCTATAAAAATGCTAAAGTTTGCAATGAACTTAACGGATGATGGAATGGTTGGGCAGCAAGTATTTGCTGGAGAAGCAACACGTTTAGCATACATGACTGATGAAGCTAAAGAAGGTAGAGATGCGTTCTTAGAAAAGCGTAAGCCTAATTTCCCAAAAATTTGGATTCCGTAGGTTTCAGTTAACAGTTAACAGTTTTGAGAAAATAATTATCATTACGAGGAAGTATGACGAAGTAATCTCATCAAAAGATTGCTTCACTTTGTTCGCAATGACGTTTTAATAATAAAGATGAAAATAATTTGTATCGGGCGTAATTACGCCAAACATATCGAAGAATTAGCAAATGAGAAACCAGAAAATCCAGTTGTTTTTCTAAAGCCAGATTCTGCAGTTTTACCAAGAAAAAACCCTTTTTTTATTCCACCTTTTTCTAATGATATACATTATGAAGTTGAGGTTTTGATAAAAATCAATAAAGTTGGTAAACACATCGAGTCAAAATTTGCACATAAATATTATGATGAAATTGGTTTAGGAATCGATTTTACAGCAAGAGATATTCAAGAACAATGTAAAGAAAAAGGATTGCCTTGGGAAAAAGCAAAAGCTTTTGATGGAAGTGCTGTTATTGGAGAATTTTACCCGAAAGAACAATTCGATTTAGATAATTTGAAATTTCAATTATTCAAAAATGGCCAACTTGTTCAAGACGGAAATACCAATGCCATGTTATGGAAAACGGACGAATTAATAGCTTATGTTTCTCAGTTTTTCACCTTAAAAAAAGGCGATATTATATTTACAGGAACTCCAGCTGGAGTTGGAAAAGTTGTAGAAAATGATGTATTAACTGGAACTATAGACGGAAATCAAGCTTTTCAGATAAAAGTAAAATAAAATCAATTATCAGTTGTTAGTTCGAGTGATTTTATTTTTGATTGAGAAGAATCGAAATAAAAAGTGAAATTATATCGAGAATATTTAAATAAAATAAAGAAGTTGCAAAGAAGCAAAGTCAAACTTTGTAACTCTGAAACTTTGCCACTTTGAGACTTTAAAAAAACATGAACGCAGAAATTATTACCATTGGAGATGAAATTCTCATTGGTCAAATTGTAGACACCAATTCGCAATGGATTGGAATAGAGTTAAATAAAATTGGAGTTTCAGTGTATCAAATCACTTCTATTCAAGATGATAAACAACATATTCTAAATGCTTTAAAAGAGGCGCAAGAGCGAGTAGATATTGTAATTATTACTGGCGGTTTAGGTCCAACAAAAGATGATATTACTAAAAAAACAATTGCAGAATTTTTTAAGGATACTGAACTCATAGAATATCCAGAAGTTGTTGAACACATTAAAGTATTGTTCAAAAAAATAAATCATCCGTTTAGAGAAATTCAAAAATATCAAGCGCAAATCCCATCAAAAGCAACTTATTTAAAAAATCTATATGGTACAGCACCAGGAATGTGGTTTTACGAAAATGACACCGTTTTTGTATCGTTGCCTGGAGTCCCATATGAAATGAAAGGGTTAATGACGTTGGAGGTTTTGCCTAGAATTCAAAAGCAATTTCAGTTGCCATTTATCAGTCATAAAACGATTATGACCTATGGTCAAGGAGAAAGTATTATTGCGGAACGGATTGAGGATTTTGAAAATTCATTACCGAAACACATTAAATTGGCCTATTTACCATCTTTCGGAAAAGTAAGATTGCGCTTATCTGGGAAAGGAAATGATAAAGAAACTTTAGAAAATGAATTGCAAGAAAAAGTTTCTGAAATTCAATATTTAATTTCTGATATTATTGTTGGATTAGAAGACGGGTATTCAATTGAAAAAAGAGTAGGAGAGTTGTTAACTCAGCAACAAAAAACGTTGGCAATAGCAGAAAGCTTAACTGGAGGTAGTATTGCTTCTAGTTTAGTTTCGGTTTCTGGCGCATCAACTTATTTTAAAGGTGGTTTTGTAGCGTATTCCGCAGAAGCTAAAAAAAGCATGTTAGGTGTTTCTCAGAATACGATAGAAACTTTTACAGTAGTAAGTAAAGAAGTAGCAAAAGAAATGGCCGTTGCTGCAAGAGAAAAATTAAATACAGATTATGCAATTGCAGCAACAGGAAATGCAGGTCCAACAACTGATGAGACTGATAAAACAGTTGGTGTGGTTTTTATAGCATTAGCAACAAAAACAACCGTTATTGTAGAAGAATTTAATTTTGGGCAACCAAGAGAAAAAGTAATAAATAGAACTGTAAATAAATCGTTAGAAATTTTACATAAAGAAATAATAAAAAATAGTTGAAATTGTTTTGTGGTATGTGTAAAAATTAGTTAAATTTGCACCTCGTTTAGAAATAATACTAAAAACTGTCAGAAGATGTCTAGAGTTTGTGAACTTACAGGAAAGAAAGCAATGGTTGGGAATAATGTTTCTCACGCATTGAACAGAACCAAAAGAAAATTTGACGTAAACCTAATGGTGAAGCGTTTTTATATTCCAGAAGAAGATAAATGGATTACATTAAAAATTTCTGCTTCTGCTTTAAAAAATATTAATAGAAAAGGAATCTCAGCTGTATTAAAAGAAGCTAGAGCTAATGGGTTTTTAACTAAATAATCCAACCCTTAAAAAAGTAAACCGAGATGGCAAAAAAAGGAAATAGAGTTCAAGTAATTTTAGAGTGTACAGAGCATAAAGCTTCTGGAGAAAGAGGTACTTCTAGATACATTACAACTAAGAATAAGAAAAACACTCCTGATAGATTAGAGGTTAAGAAATTTAACCCAATCTTGAAGAAAATGACAGTTCATAAAGAAATTAAATAATTTAGAGTTTTACGAAAGTAAAAGTCAAATAATACCATAAGGAAACATGGCAAAGAAATCAGTAGCATCGTTACAGACAGGATCTAAAAGGTTATCAAAAGCAATAAAAATGATAAGATCTCCAAAAACAGGAGCTTATACTTTTGTTGAAGCAATCATGGATCCAGAAAAAGTAGATAGCTTTTTAGCTAAAAAGTAATCACTTTACAACAAAAATATACAAAGCTACTTTCTATTGAGAGTAGCTTTTTTTATGTTTAATAAAACCGTATTTTTGGTATTCTAAAAAACAAGAATGAGCTTTTTTAAAAATATATTTTCAAAAGAAAAAAAAGAAATCTTAGACAAAGGATTGGAAAAAACAACGTCTAGTTTCTTGAATAAATTGTCAAAAGCAGTTGCAGGGAAATCAACTGTAGATGAAGACGTCTTAGATAATTTAGAAGAAGTTTTGGTTACCTCTGATGTTGGCGTTGATACCACTTTGAAAATTATTGAAAGGATTGAAGCACGTGTAGCAAAAGATAAATATTTAGGTACTGAAGAATTAAATCAAATTTTAAGAGAAGAAATCGCTGGTTTATTATCTGAAACTAATGTTGGTAATGAAACAGATTTTACAATTCCTGCTAATAAAAAGCCTTATGTAATTATGGTTGTTGGTGTAAACGGAGTTGGAAAAACAACAACAATTGGTAAGTTGGCTTCTCAGTTTAAAAAGAAAGGATTAAAAGTTGTGTTAGGAGCTGCCGATACATTTAGAGCCGCAGCTATTGATCAATTGCAAGTTTGGGCAGATAGAGTAGATGTACAACTTGTACATCAAGAAATGGGTTCAGATCCTGCTTCTGTTGCATATGACACCTTACAATCTGCCGTTAGTCAGAATGCAGATGTTGTTATTATTGATACAGCCGGAAGATTACACAACAAAGTCAATTTAATGAACGAGTTAGTGAAAATTAAAAAAGTAATGCAAAAAGTGATTGCAGATGCACCGCACGATGTGTTATTAGTCTTAGATGGTTCTACCGGGCAAAATGCTTTTGAACAAGCAAAACAGTTTACCAAAGCAACAGAAATTACTTCATTAGCAGTTACCAAATTAGACGGTACCGCAAAAGGGGGCGTTGTAATCGGTATTTCTGATCACTTTCAAATTCCTGTAAAATATATTGGAGTAGGAGAAGGAATTGACGATTTACAAGTTTTTAACAAACACGAGTTTGTAGATAGCTTCTTTAAATAAAACGGATTGTCATTCCCGATAAAAATAGTTCTAAGTTTTTATACTAAAAGAGAGCAATTGCTTTATTATTTTTTCATTTGAAATGAAAGCTCTAAGTCTTGTACTTTTGGGTCTTTTTCTGGAGTTAATGTGAAGTAGATTGTAATTGCACCGTTTTTGGTTTGGAGTTTAAAGTTCCCTCTAAGCTGATTGCTTGGTTTAAGTGCATCAACATTCAATATAGATCCAGCTTCTTTTAATACCTTTTGCACAGCCTCTATACGATCTTTTCGGTCTAAGTCCATATAAAAATTTTCTGAAAGGATCTCAGTTTCTAGGTTTTTGTCCCAGTGTTGAATCAATTCAATAATCTGTGTTTTTCTTTTTATAAGGATATCAGAAGCAGGCAATGTTCTTGGTTGAATGCCTAGTTCGTCAAACAGTAATGTACCAATCTTGTCAAATGGCCAAGGAGTCGTATAAGTTAAGTTGCAAAAGGCCATGACACCAACACCATATTCTGGGAAGAATACATAGTTACTTCCAAAACCAGGTAAAGCACCACCGTGCGATACACGTATTAATCCATCACAATTTTTAGCAATTCCTAATCCGTAGCCATAACCAGAAATCAATGCACAAGGATCTCCTTTAAAACTTCTAGCATTGGGATATAAATTCGAAAATTGAGGTGTTTGCATTTCTCTTAAGCTACTTCTTTTAATAGGACCTTTATCTTCCTCGTTTCTTGGAGGCCAAGCAGCCAAGTGAAAACTTACGTATTTACTGAAATCTTCAATAGATGTAATTAAACCGCCCATTGCGCCATAAGCTCCATCGTGTAACATGGGTTCTAATTTCCATTGCCCTTTTTCCCAGCGATATCCAATAGCCAATTGTTCTTTAGGAACATTGTCAATTTCCCAATAAGTTTGATGCATACCTAAGGGTTCAAAAATAGTTGATTTCATATAAGATTGATAGGAAGTACCTGAAACTTTAGAAATGATTTCCCCTAGCATTGCATAGCCAGTATTACTGTATTCAAAGCTATATGAAGGAGTATTTGAGAACGATAAACCATCTTTAATTAAGTCCAATAGCATTTTAGTTGGTTGATGCAGTTGACGGTCTCCCCAGGGGTTATCCTCTGGGAAACCAGCAGTCATTGTCAATAAGTTTTTAATTGTAATTTTAGGAGCATCAGCAGTTAAATAGGTAATCCCTTTCATTTCTGGAATGAATTTACTCACGGGATCACCCAAAGATAGTTTTCCTTGGTCTCTTAACATTAGTATCGCCATAGCTGTAAAGCTTTTTGTCATAGAAGCAATTCGGAATGAAGAACTTGTTTTTGCGGGTGACTTTAAATCAATATTTATCAATCCTGTTGCAGATGAAACAACCAATTCATTATCAACTACAATACCATAGGAAATGCCAGGAATGTTTTCTTTTATTGCGTGTTCTTCCATCAGTTTTAATAATTTAGGAGCAACACTTTTTATCTTTTCTATTCTTTTATCATTTTTAAATATTGCAGCTTTGTAGGTGTCAACAAAAGAATGTTTTATTTTTTCAGTACTTGGCTGATTTGTGTTTTGAAGATTACAGGAAATCAATATAGTTGCGAAAATAAAAGTACTGAAGATATTGAGTTCTTTTTTCATTTTTTGGTTGGTTTTATAGTTAATCTGATATCAGTGAGTTGTTAAAGATACTGAAATTTAATTGCTTTAAAAAAGCATCTTGTTTAAAGTATTTCGATGATTTGTTTAATAAAAGAATTATATTTGATTTTTAAAATCCATCAACCAATGAAAAAACTGATTTACCTTTTTGTAGTAGCACTTCTAATCATTTCTTGTACAATAAAACCACCACCATTAAAATTTAAAAAATATGATGAATCTGCTGAATTAGTTGAGCAGCAAAAACATTCTCGTAAAACAATGCAATTCAAACTCATGCAATCTAAATACTTAGATCTAAATGACGTTTTTGCTCCTTTTAACAAAGACCTATCAAGTTTTTCAGAAGATGAATATAACGCGCTAAAACCAATGATTTTAGAACGTGATATTCCGACCCTACAAGCACATGTTGCAAACGGAGATTTATCTTACGAAAAACTAACGCTGTTTTATTTATATAGAATTAGAAAGTTTGAAAGTGATAGCACAAAATCGTTGAATTCTATCATTGCGTTAAATCCGAATGTATTAAAAGAAGCACGTCAAAAAGACAAAGAAAAAAATAAAGGTTCTGAATATTCTATATTCGGAATGCCAATTTTATTAAAAGACAATATCAATACCAACAATATGCCAACAACAGCTGGAGCAATTGCTTTGGTAGAAAATAAAAACACCAACAATGCTTTTATTGTTGAAAAACTAAAAGCAAAAGGCGCTTTGATTTTAGGAAAAGTAAACTTAAGCGAATGGGCGTATTTTTTCTGTTCTGGTTGTCCGCTAGGATATTCTGCAGTTGGCGGACAAACCTTAAATCCGTACGGAAGAAAAGTTTTTGAAACAGGCGGAAGTTCGTCTGGAAGCGGAGTTACGGTTGCTGCAAATTTTGCAGTAGCTGCTGTAGGAACAGAAACTTCGGGTTCTATTACTTCGCCATCTAGTATGAATTCTGTCGTAGGATTAAAACCAACAATAGGAGTATTGAGTAGAACCGGAATTGTACCAATTTCTAGCACTTTAGATACGCCAGGACCTATGACAAAAAGTGTGATTGATAACGTTATATTTTTAGAAGCCATGTTGGGTTATGATTTAAATGATGCTGCTTCGGTTGATGAAAATTTAAGCGAAAACAACTTCGAGAAATCTGTTTTAAGCTCAAGTTTAAAAGGAAAACGATTTGGTGTATTAAAAGAGTTGTTAAGCGATTCTATTTATAATATAACGGTACAGAAAATGAAAAATTCTGGTGCGGAAATGATAGAAATATCTCCAGAAAGAGCTCAATTTAAAGGCTTTACAACCTTGTTAAATATCGACATGAAATACGATTTACCAACTTATTTAGCCAATAATGCGGATAAAAATGTAGTGGTAAAATCGGTAAAAGATGTAACACTTTTTAATTTACAAGATTCGGTTTTGCGTGCTCCTTACGGACAACAATTGTTTGACGGAATTGTAAAGGATTCTACAACAATAACAGAATTAGAAGTTATAAAAGATGGTTTACAAACTGTAGGAAAGAAATTTTTACAAGACCTGTATGATAAAGATTTAGATGCTATC
>JBDNGO010000065.1:0-16401 GCA_041689245.1 Flavobacteriaceae bacterium
TGGAGATGGAACCTTACATCATGTTGTTAACGGAATAATGAAGCAAAAATTAGTAGAAACTAACACTATACAACTTGCTGTAATACCAATTGGTACTGGAAATGATTGGGTAAAAACTTATAACATTCCGACAAAGATAGATAAATCTATTGCAATAATCAGTAAACAAAAAACAATACTTCAAGATATTGGTAAACTAAAAATAAATAATAATACAATAAGCTACTTTAATAATGTAGCTGGAATCGGTTATGATGGTTATGTTGTTCATAAATTAAAAAAATTAAAAAGGTTTGGTGGTATTGCTTATTTATTAAGTGGTTTAGCTGGTTTACTATTCTATAAACCTATTGATTTTATAATTGAAATTAATAGTAAAAAACTCCAAGAAAAATGTTTGATGGTTGTTTTTGGAATTTGTAAATTTTCTGGAGGAGGAATGCAATTTACGAAATATATAAATCCTTTTAATGGTTTATTTAGTATTACAATTGCTAAAAATTTAACGTTGTTAGATATTATATTAAATTTACCAAAATTATATAATGGTACTATTGTGCATCATAAAAAAGTAAGCACTTATCAAACTAATTATTTAAAAATTACTCCTGTTTCAAAAATAGAAAAACCTTTTATTCAAGCAGATGGAGAATTAATTGATTATGGATATGTTTCTATATCAATTATAAAAAAAGCAATTCGTTTTGTAATTCCATAATTTAAATACTTAAATAAAATAAATATAAGAAAGTTAAACAATTAAATAATAAAACTATTTATTTTTCCTTTTTTTTTAGTTATTAACACGCTATATAATTATAATTATTTAATTAAATTAAATTTTAAAAATAATAATGTTAATGATATAGTGTTAATATATACAATAACTAAATCCTTTTTTATTTTAATATATCAGTTATTAAAATTAATTAACAATGTATCCTTTTTTTAAAAGCTTAATAATCAAATCTTTTTTTAGTTTATTAACAAACTTTATAAACAGTTATACATATATTTTCTTAATTATTTATAAAATATAGGTTGTAAATAAATAGTTAATTATATGTTGATAAATTACTCTTAAAAAATAAAAAATAAAATTGGTAGTTTAATTTACATTCTTCTATTATAATAATAATTGAAACCATCAAAAAAAGTTTTAAAATAATACCACCACTTCTTAACATATATGGTTTTTATGTAAATCCTTTATTTTTAAATAGTTATAAAAAATTACTATTTATATATGTTGATAACCATCTTTATGTTTATTTTTGTGGTAGTTAACACTATTAAACACAACTTATTATGATAATCGCAATAGGTAATGATCACGCAGGAACAGAATATAAATTAGAAATTGTTAAAAAATTAGAAACGACTGGTTATTCAGTTTTAAATTTTGGAACTGACACAAATAGTAGCATGGACTATCCTGATGCAATTCATCCAACTGCAGATGCAGTAGAATCTGGTAAAGCAGATTTTGGTATTATTTTATGTGGTAGTGGAAATGGTGCACAAATGACTGCAAATAAACACCAAGGTGTTAGAGCTGCTTTGTGTTGGAATAATGAACTGGTTGCTTTAACGCGTCAACATAATAATGCAAATATTTTAACCATTCCTGCACGTTTTGTTTCTTTACAACAAGCTTTGGATTTTGTAGAAATTTTTTTAAATACAGAATTCGAAGGCGGACGTCACACAACTAGAGTAAATAAAATTTCTTGTGCTGGTAATTAATTAAAATATAACCTCGAGCGCAGTCGAGAGGTCTTAATATGAAATTTAAAATAAAATCTTTTTACGAATTATCTTTAGATGAATTGTATAGTATTTTACAACTTCGTTCAGAAATTTTTGTTGTTGAACAAGATTGTGTTTATCAAGATTTAGATTTTAAAGATCAAAAAGCGTTGCATGTTTTTAGTATCAAAAATAAAAAAATAATTACATATACTAGAATTTTTAAACCAGGTGATTATTTTAAAAATGCAAGTATTGGTAGAGTAATAGTTGATGAAAAACAACGAAAATTTAGTTATGGACACGATTTAATGAAGGCTTCTATAAAAGCTGTTCAAGAAAAATTTGACACCTCAGAAATTACAATTTCTGCACAAGTATATCTTAAAAAATTCTACGAGTCTCATGGTTTTAAAAAAGTAGGTTTAACATATTTAGAAGATGGAATTCCGCATATAGAAATGATAAAAAAATAAGTATTTTTTTTCTTTTTTTTAGTGATTTTATAAATTAAAAAAGAAAAACCTGCTCCAAAATGTAAAAAGATGATTCCTGCCCCGATACAGATAAATATATTTGAGTTTTGTTTTATAATACATTAAAATTATAAATATATTTACTTTTTAAAGGGGATAAATGTTAAAGTAAGTTATCGACTTTCTTTACTTCTCCAAGAGATACACCTTCTATTAAAATAGACCCAATACGGACACGTATTAAGCGTAAAGTTGGGAGATTAACAGCGGCAGTCATTTTACGTACTTGCCTAAATTTTCCTTCACTAATTATAATAGAAATCCATGTTGTTGGTCCATGACGTTCATCGCGAATCTTTTGAGTTCTATTCGGAAAATTAGGAGTAGAAATTATAGCGGTCTTACAAGGTTTGGTCTTATACCTTTTACCTTCAACACTAATTTCTACTCCATTTTTTAATTGTTCAATTTTTTGTGGCGTTATGATTCCATCCACCTGAACATAATATTCTTTTTCTACTTTTCTACTTCTAATATATTCGCTTACTTTTCCGTCTGTTGTTAAGAATAATAAGCCTTCAGAAGTTACATCTAAACGCCCAATAGCCATTACTCCTTCAGGAAAATCATACAACTCTCCTAATAAATTTTTTTTTCTCTTGGTTTGATTATTTACAAACTGAGATAAATAACCATAGGGTTTATGTACTATAAAATGTTGATGATTTCCCATGATTTATAATACTTCTATTTTTACAAAAAACACTTCTTTACCGAGACTAATTTTCATGTTATCTTCTGAATATTTTTGAGTTGATAATTTTGGAAAATGTGTAATTGGTTCTATACACAACATCGTATTATCTTCTGTCCATAACATAAAATGCTCAAAACCAGTTGTGCTAATTTTTAAATTATTTTTAGTAGAATGCTCAATAATTATTTCATTGGTATTTAAAACAGGAAAAGCATCTGACCCTGCGTTAAAAATGTCTTTTAAAACAATTTCTTTTGATGGGGTTTTAAGTATTTCAGTTCCTTTTCCCGACAATTCAAATGCAGGATGATACCCAAACATAAAAGGCATGTTTATTTCTGAATTGATTTCGAAAACAATTTCTAAAGTATCATTTGTAAGGTTGAATTTCTTTTTAAAAGAAAAATCATAAGGCCAAAAAACAAACTCTTCAGATGACTTTTTTGGAAACTTACGGTTCTTTAAAGGGGTGTTTTTTAAATATTCTTTTAAAAAATCAGCCGATAGTAGATCGTTTTTATGCAACTCATATTCAAATTCACGTAAAAGACCATGTTGATCTAATATCGCTTTTCCGTTTAATGTTGAGACCACATACTTATTTTTTATAGTAGGGCCAATTATTGGAAACATTTCTGTATCAGAATTATTCCACCCTTTATTTTCTTTTTGGTGCATATATTCCACCCCTTTTTTTTGATAACTAATAAGCTCTCCTTTGTAAATTTTCACACGGGAAAGCGAATCTTCACTAATCAATAAAATTATTTCTTTCATGGAATATTAAAAGTATAAAAAAAATTAAAAATAATGAGATGTTTTTGTAACTTAGTCGCTCTTATTTTTTAAAATTTTTAGCAGAAGATATATGTCAACAGAAAAAGAAAAAGCAGCAAAATTAAAAGCATTACAACTAACTTTAGACAAGATGGATAAAGTCTACGGAAAAGGAGCAGTAATGAAAATGGGCGATAGCCAAGTAGAAGATATAGAAGCTATTTCTTCAGGTTCTTTAGGATTAGATTTAGCATTAGGCGTTGGTGGGTACCCAAGAGGAAGAGTAATAGAAATTTATGGACCAGAATCATCTGGTAAAACGACATTAACACTTCATGCAATTGCAGAAGCTCAAAAAGCTGGTGGAATTGCGGCATTTATTGACGCGGAACACGCTTTTGATCGTTTTTATGCAGCAAATTTAGGTGTAGATATAGAAAATTTAATCATCTCTCAACCAGATTATGGAGAACAAGCTTTAGAAATTGCAGATAATTTAATTAGCTCGGGAGCAATTGATATTGTTGTTATTGATTCTGTAGCGGCATTGACTCCAAAAGCAGAAATTGAAGGAGAAATGGGAGATTCTAAAATGGGACTACACGCTCGTTTAATGTCTCAAGCGCTACGTAAATTAACAGGTACAATTAGTAAAACAAAATGTACCGTAATTTTCATCAATCAATTAAGAGAAAAAATTGGTGTAATGTTCGGGAATCCAGAAACCACAACAGGAGGAAATGCATTAAAATTTTATGCCTCTGTTCGTTTAGATATCCGTAGAAGAACACAAATAAAAGATGGAGATCGTGTTATTGGAAATAGCACCAAAGTAAAAGTGGTGAAGAATAAAGTAGCTTCGCCTTTTCAAGTTGCAGAATTTGATATTATGTATGGTCAAGGAATTTCTAAAGTAGGAGAAGTGATTGATATTGGCGTTGAATTAGGAATCATTAAAAAAAGTGGTTCTTGGTTTAGCTACGGAGAAACAAAATTAGGACAAGGAAGAGATGCCGTAAAAGGATTGCTTAAAGACAACCCAGAACTAGCAGAAGAATTAGAAGCAAAAATAAAAGAAACTATAAATAATCAAGATTAAGTATTTTTAAAAGTTCTACTTAATTAAAAAGCTGTTTCAATTTATTGAAATAGCTTTTTTCCTTTTACATAATGATAAAAGTTACACCTCAGATTTCTTTACAAGCGATAAAAAACACAGACTGTGAGCTGTTATTTTCTTTAATGAAAGAGATTTATCCTACAGCGTATTCACATTTTTGGAAAGATGGAGGTAATTGGTACGTACATTCTCAATATTCCAAATCAACCATTTTAAAAGAATTATCAGAAGAAAAATCAGTGTATTATTTTATCCTTTTTAATGGTGAAATAGTTGGGAATTTTAGAATTATTTGGGATGAAAAACTAAAAGGTTTACCTGCAGAAAAACAAGTAAAATTACACCGCATTTATTTGCATTCAAAAACTCATGGAAAAGGAATAGGAAAAAAATTACTTTCTTGGTTAGAAGAAAAAGCAATACAAAAAGGGTATACTAGTATTTGGTTAGATGCGATGGATGAACAACAACAAGCTTTTCAGTTTTACAACAAATTAGGCTACAAATATCATTCTCATTGCTTTCTAAATTTCGAATTATTGAAAGAAGAAGTACGTAAAATGAGTCAAATTTATAAAAAAATTTAAACTCCTGTACTCCCAAAACCACCAGCTCCGCGTTCGGTTTCGTTTAAAACTTTAACTTCTTTCCAATTAACACGTTCGTGTTTTGCTATAACAAGCTGCGCAATACGCTCGCCATCATTAATTACAAAATCCTCGTTAGATAAGTTTACTAAAATGACTCCAATTTCTCCACGATAATCGGCATCAATAGTTCCAGGAGAATTTAAAACGGTAATTCCTTTTTTAGCTGCCAAACCACTTCTTGGCCTAACCTGTGCCTCAAAACCAATTGGCAACGCAATAAATAAACCGGTTTTTACAATCGTTCTTTCTAAAGGTTTAAGAACCATAGGTTTATTTAAGTTGGCACGCAAATCCATTCCTGCAGAACCTTCAGTTTCATAATTTGGTGTTTGGTGTTTTGATTTGTTGATAATTTGTACGTTCATAAACTAGCGTTTCAAAAATTGTTTTATGGTCGGTTTTTCCATTAAATAGACGGCACCAAAATAACTAAAAATAGCAGATACTGAAAACCAAATATCATCTCTAAACACAATAAAAGACACCCAACACAATACGGTTGCAAAAAGCACATAAAACCCAATTTTTTTTAATTGATACGGAACCGGATAATGCTTTTTACCAAAAACATAAGAAATCATCATCATAAATCCGTAGGTTATTAATGTTGCCCAAGCAGAAGCTATAAATCCAATTTTAGGAATCATTATTATATTAAATACGATTGTAATAACTGCTCCTAAAACCGAAAAATACATTCCGTATTTTGTTTTATCAGTAACCTTATACCAAACAGATAAGTTGTTGTAAATACCTAAAAATAAATTAGCTAATAATATAATTGGCACAATTTCTAATGCTTCAAAATATTCCGGTTTTCCTAATAAAAAACCCGCAAAAACATCTATAAAAACGACAACGATTAACATAAATAATGCACCTAAAATGGTAAACCAAGTTAGTATTTTAGAATAGGTTTCTTTTGCTTTTTTTTTATCAGCATGATTAAAGAAAAAAGGTTCTGCTCCCAAACGAAAAGCCATAATATACAAGGTCATAAAAACACCTAACTTGTAACACGCGGCATAAATACCCATTTGAGTTTCTCCTATTAAATCGCCCAATAAAAGTTTGTCTAAATTTTCGTTGGTTACAAACGCTAAGCTACCAACCATTATTGGCAAACTGTAACGCAACATCTTTTTTAAGAGCTGAAAATCAAAATTGATTTTAAACTTAAAGATAATTGGAAATAACAGTAAAAACGTTGAGGCACTAGCAATCGTTCCAGCAACAAAAATATGCATCACTTTTGGATACGAATTGTAATAATCTACAATAAAATATGGCAAGGAAACACCACTCTTAACAGCATAAGTAACAAACCATAAAAAGAAAACATTTAATAATGCGAAAATTAAAATATTTAATATTTTATAAATGGTAAAACGCATGGGTTTATTTGTAACACGTAAGTACGCATACGGAATTACAACAAACGTATCTAACATAATAGTCCACACTAACAACTTTAAAAACAACGAATTTTGAAACCCAAAAAAAGCAGAAAGGCGATCACTAAAAAATAACATTGTTATTAAAAACAACAAACTTGTTACAAGCAAACTAATAAATGAGGTTGAAACGATTTTTCCTTTCTCTTTTTCTTTCGAAAAAAAGCGAAAAAAAGCAGTTTCCATTCCGTACGTAAGCAATGCGTTAAAATATGCGGCATATATATAATAATCTGTATTTACTGCATATTTATCTGCGTCTAAAGTTGAGGTGTGTAGTTTCACTAAAAAAATATTTATAGCTCTTGGCAAAACTGCCGCAATACCATAAATAATAGTGTCTTTAAAAAATCGTTTTAAATTACTCAAAAGAAAAAAGTCTTGTGCAAATATAATAATTACCACAAGCTTTGTGCATTAGAACTTTGTTTTATTACATTTGACCACTTTAATTGATGTAAATATGAATTCAAACCCTAAAATAGCGATTTTTGGAGGAGGAAGTTGGGCTACAGCAATCGTAAAAATGTTAACTGAAAACATAGAAAATGTCGGTTGGTATATGCGAAGCGTTTATGCTATTGAGCACATTAAAAAGAACCACAACAATCCAAATTATTTAAGCTCTGCCGAGTTATACCCAGAAAAAATAGATTTATCTAACGATATAAATAAAATTGCAAACAATTATGATGTTTTAATATTTGCAATACCATCTGCTTTTTTAAAATCAGAGTTAGAAAAATTAACAACTTCTTTAGAGGGTAAAATTATTTTCTCTGCGATTAAAGGAATTGTTCCAGAATCAGGTTTAATTATTGGAGAACATTTTCACGAAATCTATAATATCCCTTTAGAAAATATTGGGGTAATAACAGGCCCTTGTCACGCAGAAGAAGTTGCAATGGAACGGTTGTCTTATTTAACATTGGCGTGTCAAGATCAAGAAAAAGCAAAAATGTTAAGCAAGTTTATAGCAAGTAGTTATATAAAAACTAAAATATCTGACGACATTATTGGAACAGAATATGCCGCAATGTTAAAAAATATTTATGCAATTGCAGCAGGAATTGCACATGGTTTAGGTTATGGAGACAACTTTCAATCAGTATTAATGAGTAATGCAATTAGAGAAATGAAACGCTTTATTAAAAAAGTACACAAGATGAAGCGCAACATTAATGATTCAGCTTATTTAGGGGATTTATTAGTAACTGGATACTCTACATTTAGTAGAAATAGATTATTCGGAAACATGATTGGTAAAGGGTATACAGTAAAATCTGCTCAAATGGAAATGAGTATGGTTGCAGAAGGATATTACGCAACAAAAAGTGCTTTTCAAATAAAAGAAAGTAATGGAGTAAAAACACCAATTATTGATGCGGTTTACAATGTATTATATAATGGAAAAGAAGCAAAAGATCAGTTTGAAAAACTAACGCATAAGTTGAATTAGTTGTTTATTTACCTTTTAAATTTAGTTTTAAAACGATTTAATTACTTCCGAGAACTACTGTTTTTATTTAAATAATTCTTTATTTAAGGAGTTTAATGCCGTTATTTTATCAGTGCTTTTTACCAAAAGAGAAATATTATAATTACTTCCTCCGTAAGAAATCATTCTCACAGAAATATGTTTTAATGCGTTAAACACTTTTGCGCTAACTCCCTCATTATTTTGAGAAAAATCTCCCGCAACACAAATAATACTTAAGTTGTTGTCAACCTCTACTTTTCCATAATTTTCTAATTCAGAAACTATTTCATTAAGTTTAGAATTGTTGTCTATTGTTAAAGAAACCGCAACTTCAGATGTTGTAACCATGTCAATTGAAGTTTGATTATGTTCAAACACTTCAAATATTTTTTTTAAAAACCCATAAGCCATTAACATTCTGTACGATTTTATTTTAATAGCTGTAATTCCATCTTTTGCCGCAATAGCTATAATTCCTTTATTTGTTGTTTTGTTTTTAATGATGGTTCCTTTGGCAAAAGGACTAAAAGTGTTTTTCAATAAAACCGGAATGTTGTTTTCTTTGGCAGGAATTAAACTCTGCGGATGTAATATTTTTGCCCCAAAATAAGCCAACTCAGCAGCTTCATCAAAAGAGATTTCTTGAATCGAAAAAGTGTTTTCTACAAATCTCGGGTCATTATTATGCATTCCATCAATATCAGTCCAAATCTGAATTTCATCAGCATTCATAGCGGCACCAATTAATGAAGCTGTATAATCGCTTCCGCCTCGCTGTAAGTTAGAAATTTCTCCTGTTTCATTTCTACAAATAAAACCTTGAGTAATCCAAGTTTCAATACTTGGTTTTTGACTAATTATTGGAGTTAATTTCTCTTTTATTTTTGAAATAACTGGTTCACTATTTTCATCAAATACCATAAAATCAAGGGCCGAAATTAAAGATGATGAAATGTTAGATTCCTCTAAATACATAGAAACTAAATTGGTAGATACTATTTCTCCTTGGGCAACAATTGTGTTTTCTAGATTCAAAGAAAAACTTATATAAATTAAGTTTTTTAGAAAATTAAATTTTTCTAGAACAAAAGCAAGCGCTTTATTTTTATAGTGATTAGAGGTATACAATTCTTCTATTATAGTATGATAATCATTTTCTAAAAAGCCAATCAACTCTAATGCTCGAAGAGGCTTGTTGCTTTTAATTGCGTTTGCAATAGTCAATAAAGAATTTGTTGTACCAGAAACAGCAGACAAAACAACTATTTTTTGAGTCTTACAATTTGTAATAATTTCGACAACTTTTTTAATGTTTTCTGCACTTCCTACAGATGTTCCGCCAAATTTTAAAACAATCATTTTATTAATTTTTGAACAAAAAAACAACGAAACACAAACAGTAACAAATTTATTTAATATTTTTACATATTATAACAACGTGTTTAAATTTAAACAAAAATGAAAACGATTCAAGAAGCAGTAGAAAGCACCATTCGTAAAACACCCTTTATCGAAGAAGCGTTGAATGAAAAATTAATTAATGTTTCATCTTTAGCTAGAATTATTTTGCCAGAGGTTTCAGAATTATTAAAGAAAGAAATAAAACTTGGAGCTGTAATGATGGCGATAAATCGCCTATCTCCAGCAAAAGAATTGCGTATTAGAAAAAACATAAAGAAACTTGCTGCTAATTTAGGAGATTTTATTGTGCGTTCAGATTTATGTGACTTTACATTTAAAAACACACCTTCTTTATTAAAAGAAATAGCCAAATTATTAAGCAAGGCATCCGACAGTAATGATTACTTTTTAACGGTTTCTCAAGGAATTTTTGAAACAAACATCGTTACAAGTAAAAACTTACAAAAGGACGTTGAAGATGTTTTTAAGAATGAAACGTTAATTCACAGTGTATTAGATTTAGCGTCTATTACTATTAAATTACCTAAGGATAACTTAGATCAATCTGGAGTGTATTACTTTATTTTAAAGCAGTTGGCTTGGGCAAATATTCCGCTACAAGAAATAATTTCTACAACAAATGAAATGACGGTTGTGGTTAAAGAAGAAAAAGTTAATGAAACGTTTGCTATTTTGATGGATTTAAAAAGAAAGTAATAATTCAAAAAAAAATGAGCAAAAAAGATCCTTATGCATCGTTACGAATAAAAGAATTCAATATTTTTTTATTGGTTAGATTTTCCTTAGTTTTTGCGTGGTCTATGCAATTTATTATTGTAGAATGGCAAGTGTATAGTATTACAAAAAACCCTTTATCTTTAGGAATTATTGGACTAATGGAAGTAATTCCGGCAGTTTGTATGGCTCTTTTTGCAGGTCATATTGTAGATCAAAAAGAAAAAAGAAATTTACTAGCTATTTGTATAGCGGCTTTTTCATTGATTAGTTTAGGATTGTTTTTTTTAACACTGCCTAGTTTTGTAGAAAATTGGTCACAAAAAACAATTTTGTTTTCAATGTATGCTTTGGTCTTTTTTGGTGGATTTTTACGCTCATTCTTTGGGCCAACAATTTTCTCTTTAATTGCATTAATTGTTCCTAAAAAATTATACCCAAATGCGGCAACATGGAGCAGTTCTACTTGGCAAATGGCATCCGTTTTAGGACCCGCTTCTGCAGGATTTACAATTGCTTGTATTGGCGTACACTGGTCTCTCTGTATTGTTTTTTTTCTAGTTTTATTTTCTTTCTTTTTTGTGTTTTTAATCAAAAAGAAACCAATATTAAATCCAAAAATTGGCGAACCTATTTTTCAAAGTTTAAAAGAAGGAATTCAATTTGTTTATAAAACAAAATCAATTTTAGGAGCTATAACCTTAGACATGATTTCGGTGCTTTTTGGCGGAGCAGTTGCTTTATTACCTATATATGCTCAAGATATTTTAAAAGTTGGTCCAGAAGGATTTGGTGCTTTACGAGCTGCACCTGCAATTGGAGCTTTTTTAACGATGTTAATTACAGCGTATATTCCTATAAGTAAAAATGCAGGAATGAAATTATTAGCTGCTATTTTTGGATTTGGACTCTGTATTATTGCTTTTGGGCTGTCGTCCGTTTTTTGGATTTCAATGGTTGCATTATTTTTTAGTGGAGTTACAGATGGAGTTTCAATGGTAATTAGACAAACTATTTTACAATTAAAAACACCAGATCATATGAGAGGTAGAGTTGCGTCTGTTAATTCAATGTTTGTCGGTTCTTCTAACGAACTAGGTGCTTTTGAAAGCGGCTTTACAGCTAAATTAATGGGAACAGTTACCGCTGTTGTTTTTGGAGGAGTAATGACTTTAATTACCGTTGTAACAACAGGTATTATTAACCCAACTTTAACAAAATTAGACCTAACAAAAGAGTTAGAAGAGCATGAAAAAGAGGAATAATTTTTTATACAAAAACACTCGCTAAACGTATTTTCTCTTCTAATTCTTGTCGGTGTTTTTCGGTTGTTTTTTTATCCCAGTTAAATTCGGTTTTAAAAAGTAAGCAAACAAAACCTTTGTACAGTTCTACAGATAATTTATCAAAAAATAAGCGTCCGGTTCTGCGCATAAAAAAATCTGTTGGCGTACAAGTCATTTCGTAATTTATAGTAAACCATACTTCTGATTTTATCATTTTTTCTTCCTGATTTTCATTAGAAAATTCATCAAATTTTTTTAAAATAATATCGGTTTGCTTTCCATAATTATAAACTAAATATTGTGCATCTTTTTCGGAAAAATCGACTTCTGCAATTCTGTTATAAATCGCATCTGTATAACTTTTTACTTCACTAAAATTTTTAAATGTTCCGCCAGAAAGAGTAATTTTTTCAGTTTTTACTTCGTCAAACTCTTTAGAAAAACGACGTTTGTATTTTTTTGCGACCAAATCTACAGTTCGTTCCGCCATTTTTCGATAACCCGTTAATTTACCACCCGCAATTGAAATCAATTCGGTTTCAGACACAAAAATTTCATCTTTTCTAGACAATTCTGAAGCAGATTTCCCTTCTTCATGAATTAAAGGACGCAATCCTGCCCATGAAGACTGTATATCATTAATAGTTAAATGAATAGATGGAAACATATTATTAACGGCAGATATTAAATAGGTTACATCAACTAAATTGGTTTCAACAGCATTTTTATCTTGTTGATAATTAGTGTCTGTGGTTCCAAAATAGGTAATTTTTCCTCTCGGAATCGCAAACATCATACGACCATCCGGAACATCAAAATAAACAGATTGTTTTACGGGTAATTTTTCATGAGCAACCACTAAATGAATACCTTTTGTTAAATGCAACCGTTTTCCTATTTTTGAGTTATCTGTTTTCCGTAAATCATCTACCCACGGACCGGTCGCGTTTACAACATAGTTGGCTTTTATCGTATAGATTTGGTTTGTAAAAGCATCTTTTACAGATGCACCAATCACTTTTTTATCAGTATACAAAAACTTAATAGCTTCTGTATAATTTATAATTTTTGCGGCATAATCTAATGCGGTTTTTAAAACCTCTAACGTTAATCGAGCATCGTCGGTTCTGTATTCAGCATAATATCCAGCACCTTTTAAAATTGACTCTGGAAGCAACGGTTCTTTTTCTAATGCTTCCTTTTTATCCAGTATTTTTCGTTTGTCTTCACCTTCAACATCAGCTAAAATATCATATATTTTTAAGCCTATGGATGTTAACCAAGAACCATAAGAACCACCTTCTATTAAAGGTAAAATCATTTTTTCTGGAATCACTAAATGTGGTGCTAATTTATGTACAATTGCCCGCTCTGTTCCAACTTCTTTTACCAACCAAAAATCAAAATGTTTTAAGTATCGTAAGCCACCGTGAATTAGTTTTGTTGATTTACTGCTTGTCCCAGAGGCAAAATCGTTTTTTTCAATTAAAGCAACTTTCATTCCTCTAGAAGCGGCATCTAAAGCAATTCCGGCGCCGGTAATTCCGCCACCAATAATTAACAAATCAAATTCCGTTGCTTGTAATTCTTTGGTAATATTTTTTCTATTGAAATAGGAAAAATTATTCATTTTTTATTCTAAAATTTTAGTTGGCAATCCGTCAATACTTGTTTGATTTCTGTCTTCCCAATATTGTTCAATTTTTTCTTTTCCTTGTTCTGTAGCCCAATTGTTTAATTCGTCACGCTCTCCTTTGTAATCAAAAAAAGGAATTGACATTCCGCAAGAAGTTTGTGCGCTTTCAATATCAATTTCAAAAATTTGACGTGTTCCTGGAGTTTCTGGAAACAACGAAACAACTTCTTTCCATTTCGCATCATTTGGTTTCATTTCTTTTCCTTTTCCGTATAAGCGTAAAAGAGAAGGAGCGCTTTTAAAAGAGCAAAACATCATGGTTATTCTATTATTTTTTTGCAAATGCGCAGCTGTTTCATTTCCGCTTCCAGTAACACTTAACCACAAAACAGTATGTTTATCAACAATTCTTAACGAATCCATTCCTTTCGGGGATAAATTAATTCTACCATCTTCTGGAGCTGTTGCCACAAAGAATATTTTTTGAGCTTCAATAAATTGTTGCAATCTAGGTGTTATTTTATCGTAGAATTTTGCCATGCTTTTTTTCAATTAAAGAATAAAAATAGGAATAAACTACAAAAGAACTTAGATTTTGTTTTAATTAGTATCTTTAAAAAAATTAAAAACTTTCTTTTTATGGATTATGGTTTCTTATCAGTAATACCACCAGTCATTGCAATTATTTTAGCTTTAAGAACAAAACAAGTGTATATCGCTTTAATCTTCGGAATTTGGTTTTCTTGGTTGATTATTAAAGGATGGAATCCTTTAGATGGAACTTTAGCAATGATAGAAGGATTGGTAGATGTTTTTCAAGATAAAGGAAGTACCAGAACCATTATGTTTAGCGCCTTAGTTGGAGCGTTGTTAATTTTTATTCAGTTTTCTAGAGGTGTAGAAGGTTTTATCAATATTTTAAACAAACTAATTGTAAAAATTGAAAAGAAAAAAACTGGTTATAGCCGAGTAATGGTTCAAGTAATGGCAACTCTAACAGGATTGTTATTATTTGTAGAAACAAGCATTAGCTCATTAACCGTTGGAACATTATACAGGCCTATTTTTGACAAACTTAAAATACCAAGAGAAAAACTAGCATACATTGCCGATTCTAGTTCGGCGCCATCATCCATTTTAATTCCGTTTAATGCTTGGGGAGCATTTATAATGGGATTATTACTTACACAAGGAATAGATAAACCATTTTCTGTGATGATGAGTTCAATTAAATACAATTTTTATCCAATTTTAGCAATCGCTATTGTTTTCATTGTAATTTTTACAAAGAAAGATTGGGGCGCAATGAAAAGAGCTGAAACAAGAACGAAAGAAACAGGATTGTTAATGAATGAAGGATCTAAACCAATGGTTTCTGAAGCAGTAACTTCTTTTCCGCCTAAAGAAGGAATCGAAGCAAAAGCATATAATATGATTGTTCCTTTAGCGGTAATGGTTTTAATGATGCCAATTAACTTAATATATACTGGTTGGAGCGCGGTAAAAACGGCTACATCATTTTTAGACCATACATCACAAGCAATCGGAAATGGTTCAGGCTCATCTTCTGTTTTATACGCAGTAATTACATCTTTATTGGTAGCAATCACAATGTATTTTATCCAAGGAATTATGAAACCAAAAGAAGCGGTAGATTTAACCTTAAAAGGAATTAGCGAGTTAATGCCTTTGGCTTTATTGATGTTATTAGCCTTTGCAATTGGAAACGCTTGTAAAGAATTAGAAACAGGCGTTTATGTTGCAAATGCAACAAAAGAATGGTTATCACCAGAACTATTGCCTGCAGTTATTTTTGTAATTAGCTCATTTATTTCATTTTCTACAGGAACATCTTGGGGAACATTTGCTATTATGATGGCAATTTCAATTCCTATGGCAACTATGCATGGAGCAGATATTACTATTGTTGTTGCTGCAACTTTAGGTGGTGGAATTTTCGGAGATCATTGTTCACCTATTTCTGATACATCTATTATATCTTCCATGGCTTCTGCGAGTGATCATATAGATCACGTAAAAACACAATTACCGTATGCGTTAATTGGAGGTGTAATTACTACAATTTTGTATTTGATTATTGGGTTTTGGTTTTAATATTAATGCTGAATTTATTTCAGCATCACACACTAATGATGAGAACCTGAAACAAGTTCTTATTGACGAGGTATTTGTCATTTCTTTGAAGCTTGTGCTCAACTTGATTGAGTAAAGGGAATCCACACAAAATAACTATATTTTTAGAAAGTAAAGGAATTGTAATAAGGCTAGTTTAGATTTTCGCCTGCGCGAGAAGAACAAAAGTTACTCTGCTAAAATTCCACGTTTTTTCAACTCAGGAATCATGCGTAAAGCATCTTCTTTAATGGTGTCTTTTTCGAAGATAAATGTTTTGTCGAAAAGTTTGTTGTCAGCAAAAAAAGAAACCTGAAAACGATTGCTTAGCTTAAACAATTCTGGCTGAATAAACTCCACTTTTGCAAAAGAGTTTGCAGGAAGTTTATCAATTTTTTTACGCAATAAAGAAGTGGTTTTAGTTTCATTGAAACCTTGAGAAACAATAACGACCAGTTCTAAATCGATGTCTTTTTTATTGATGAGATATATGTTCCAATCGTCTGTTTTATAAATATCATTGTATTCATAAACAACCGCGATTTCTACATCGGTAACTTCTGGAATTTTAATATCTTTTTTCATTTAAGCTGAACTTGTTTCAGGATCTTTATAAAACGCATTACTTTAAATTATTTTCTTTATTTAGCATTTTAATTATAAAAACAAAATTTAAAAGAGAAAGGATTCCTATAATAAGAGAATTTTTTTTGAAAGGAATAAATTCAAAAAATTCATTCAAACCAA
>JBDNGO010000066.1:0-15774 GCA_041689245.1 Flavobacteriaceae bacterium
AAAATGAGCAAATTCTGAAATATCTGCTCCTGCAACAAAAGCTTTTTCTCCGCTTCCTGTAATGATAATTGTTTTTACAGAAGTGTCTTTTTCTAACTCTTTAAATGCATGATGCAATTCTTCAATCGTTTCAATGTTTAACGCATTTAATTTTTTTGGTCGATTTATGGTAATAATTGCGCAACCATTTTCAATTGTAATCAGTAAATTTTCGAAATTCATGTTTTTAATTTTTTGGAAGTATTACAGTAAATGTTGTTCCTTTATCGTTGGAAGAAACAAAGTTTATAGAGCCGTTATTTGCTTCAATAATCTTTTTTATAATTGGTAAACCTAATCCCATTCCACTTGTTTTGGTGGTAAATTTAGGTTCAAATATTAAATGCTTTACAGATTCATCTATTCCTTTTCCGTTATCAGTTACTGCAATTTTTATATTATCATTCTCGGTAGAAACATGAACCTGAATTTTTCGAGTTTCTAGTTCCTCTATTGCTTGACTTGCATTTGTAATTAGGTTCGTAACAATTCTAATTACTTGTGATTTATCAAGGTTCGCTATTATTTTATCCTCTGTAAAAGAATATGAAATATAGTTTTCATCAAAAATATCTAATGCTTGTTTTACAACTTCTACAACATCAATTTTTTCTCTTTTTTGTGTTGGCATTTTTGCGAAATCAGAAAATGCAGATGCAATAGAACTCATGATATCTATTTGTTGAATTAACGTTTGGCTAAACTCTTTTAATTTTTCTTTGATGTTTGGATCTTCTGGATCAAATTTTCTTTCGAAACTTTGTACAGATAATCGCATTGGAGTTAGCGGGTTTTTAATTTCATGTGCTACTTGTTTTGCCATTTCTCTCCAAGCTTGTTCCCGTTCACTTTGTGCTAATTTTACTGCACTTTCTTGCAGTTCATCAATCATTTGATTATACGCATTTACGAGCGTAATAATTTCTGAACTTCCTTTGCTAAATTCAATTTTTTCGTTTCGTTTGTTTAATCGAGTTTTATCAATTTTCTCTGAAATTGTTTTGATAGATCTTGTGATGTAACTCGATAAAAAATAAGCCAACGCAATAGCGATTAAAAACATAAATAAATACACATAAGTCAATCGAATCATAAATTCTCTTAACTCTTTTTCTTCTTCAAAATTGTCTTGAGAAAATTTTAATTCTAACGCCCCAATTCGCTTAAATTTTAAATCGGTAATGTAGGTGTATGAAGTTTCATTACTAATATTATCTATCACAACATTGCTAAAAACTCTGTGAGATGGCAAAGTTTCTAAATCTTCTAACACCTGACCAGATAATGCTTGCTCTTCTCTTGTAGTATCAAAAGAATTAATAGTGTTTGATGTGATAATTAGATTTCCTTCTAAATCAAAAATGGTGATGTTTAATTTATGCGTGCTGGAAATTTCATAAATTTTATTTTGAAATATTTTGCCTAAAGTTTCTGTGCTAAGTGGTTCTCTTAATTCTCTTTTTAATTCAAATTCTATACTAGATAAAACCGATTGTTCTTTTCTTCCAAAACGAGAAATATTATAATCTTTTGTTTGCTCATCATATTGATAAACTGTAACGCCTAAAATTAAAACTGATGCTAATAACACCAATAAAATCATGGCTAAGAAAATACGAATACGTAATGATGTGTTTTTAAAAAGAGACACTGTTTTATATAACGATTTAAAGCCACAAGATAGTTAAATAAAGAAGTCGTTACAAACTGTGGAATGACTTTTAATTTATAGGTTTTCTATACCGTTTTATTAAACTTCGACTACGCTCAGTTACCAAGAAAATCATTCGACCTAACATTCTTTAATGAGATTTCTGCCTTACTGAAACAAGTTTAGCACAAAGCCGCAGGAATGACAAGTAATTTATACAATTTTCTTATTCTCGACTCCGCTCGAATTGACAGAAAATCACTCGAACTAACAACTCCTTCTTTTAAGGATTCGTCATTGCGAGAAATTATTTATTGAAAACAAAAAAAGACGAAGCAATCTGTTATTTCAAATAAAAAATACATTAATTTTATACTAAGAGATTGCTTCGTTCCTCGCAATGACATTCTCTTACAAACATTTCTCCACAAACAAGCTAAATGCCAAAAGAACACTGCGTGTTCTAGCCTACGATGTTGATGATTTTACCTGGAACAATAATTACTTTTTTAGGTGTTTTACCTTCTAATTGAGTAATTGTTTTCTCGTGAGCTAGTACCACTTCTTCAATTTGCTCTTTCGTTAAATCCAACGACAACTCTAAGGTAAAACGCATTTTACCGTTAAATGAAACTGGATAGGTTTTAGAACTCTCTACCAAATGACTTGCATCAAATACAGGAAAATCTACTGTAGATATTGATTCTTTATTCCCTAATAAACTCCACAATTCTTCTGCGATATGTGGCGCATACGGAGAAACCAAAATTGCCAATGGTTCTAGAATTGCACGTTTGTTACATTTTAATGCAGTTAACTCGTTTACAGCAATCATAAAGGTAGAAACAGAGGTGTTAAAAGAGAAATTCTCAATATCTTCTTCTACTTTTTTGATGGTTTTATGTAAAACTTTTAATTCCTCCCCCGACCCCTCCGAAGGAGGGGAGTTGTCAACGTAAAAAGCTCCATTTTCTCCTGAATAATACAGTTTCCATAATTTCTTTAAGAAGGATGAAACTCCAGAAATACCAGAAGTTTTCCAAGGTTTTGCTTGTTCTAACGGTCCTAAAAACATTTCGAATAAACGTAAACTGTCCGCGCCATATTGTTCACAAATAGCATCAGGATTTACAACGTTGTATTTAGACTTCGACATTTTTTCGACCTCTCTACCTACTTTACAAACACCATCTTCTAAAATGAATTCAGCATCTTTATAATCTTTATTTAAAGGGTGATTTCTAAATGCTTCAATATCCAACTCATCAGAAGAGTTTACTAAAGAAACATCTGCGTGTATTGGGGTAAAATGACTCCATTCAGTTATAGAACTAACCATTCCTTTTTCAAAACTTAATTTCTCAATCTCTTTATTAGTATCAACTAACATAGATTTATTAGAAATAGCTTTTTCAATAATATTTTTAGATATAAAAATTGTTTTTCTTTTTGATTCTTTATCTAATTCGCCATATTCCCATCTATACACAAAAGCACTCGTTCCTAAAATCATTCCTTGGTTGATCAGTTTTTTCGCAAACTCATCTACAGGAACAATTCCTTTATCGAATAAGAATTTTTGCCAAAAACGTGCGTATAATAAATGTCCGGTTGCATGTTCAGAACCTCCAATATATAAATCTACTTCTTTCCAATAATCCATAGATTCTTTAGATGCAAATTCCTCAGAATTTGTAGCATCCATATAGCGGTTAAAATACCAAGAACTACCTGCCCAACCTGGCATGGTGTTTAATTCTAACGGATACACCGTTTTATTTTTTAGCTTTTCGTTGCTCACTACTTTTTTAGCACGAGAATCCCAAGCCCATTCTGTTGCGTTTCCTAAAGGTGGTTTTCCATCTTCGGTTGGCAAATACTTTTCTACTTCTGGCAATACAATTGGCAAGTATTTCTCGTCAATCATTTGCGGCATTCCGTCTTTATAATATACCGGAAAAGGTTCTCCCCAATACCGTTGTCTGCTAAATACAGCATCACGCAAACGGTAGTTTATTTTTCCTTCACCAACCCCTTGTTTTTCCAATTCGTAAATGGCTAATTTCATCGCTTTCTTGTACGACAATCCATTTAAAAAATGAGAATTTGCAATCTTCGTTTTGTCTTTATCCGTATGTGCTGCTTCAGAAATATCTATATTTTCAAAAATATTCGGAATCTCAATATCAAAGTGTTTTGCAAAATCATAATCACGTTGATCTCCACAAGGAACCGCCATAACAGCACCTGTTCCGTAGTTTGCCAATACGTAATCTCCAATCCAAATCGGAATCTCTTTTCCCGTAAACGGATGCACTGCATACGCTCCAGTAAAAGCACCAGAAATGGTTTTTACATCTGCCATTCTATCGCGTTCAGAACGTTTTGATGTTGCTTTGATATACGTTTCAATTGCTCCTTTTTGAGCATCAGTTGTAATTTTTGAAACTAGTTCGTGTTCTGGAGCTAAGGTCATAAAAGACACTCCAAAGATGGTATCTGGGCGAGTTGTGAAAACAGAAATCCTATCCCTCAATCCCTTTCCAGAGGAAAGGGAAGTTGATTCCGTTTCTTTTGATTTTTTTTCTTCAAATTTTGAAAGTAAAAATGATTGATTGCTTAATTCTGAATCTATTTTAGATAAAACTTTATCAATATTTCCAATTACTTCTTCATTTTTAAATCTGATTACTTTAAAACCTGAATCTTCAAGTACCCCTGTTCTTGCATCATCTTTTTCTAGTTGGTAATCATGAATTTTACCATCAACTTCAATTATTAATTTCCTTGATAAGCATACAAAATCAACTATAAAATCAGCAATTAAGTGTTGCTGTCTAAATTTTTGTTTTAATTTTTTCCCTTTTAATTGTTGCCATAAAATAGCTTCTGCCGGAGTTGGGTTTGCTCTCATTTCTTTTGCCTTTTCTAGCAATAAATAAGAGTTATTTCCCCCAGTCATATAACCAGGTCTTTCTCCCTTTCCTTTGGAAAGGGTTGGGGATAGGACATCAAAAGTGATACTTGCTCCAACAGATTTTCCAATCCAATTAGTTTGAGAATCTTTTAATGAATGTGGCCAATCAATTTTTTCTAATCCATCTAACAAACGTTGTGCGTATGCAGAAATTCGCATTGACCATTGTGTCATTTTTTTACGAACTACAGGATGACCTCCACGTTCTGAAACTCCATTTACAATTTCGTCATTTGCCAACACTGTTCCTAACGCTGGACACCAGTTTACTTCAGTATCTGACAAATAGGTTAATCGATATTGCAATAAAATTTCTTCTTGTTCTGCTTTGGTAAATGCTTTCCATTCATCCGCAGAAAAAGATTTAATTTCAGCATCACAAACTGCATTTACAGTTGCATTTCCAGATTTTTTAAATACAGCAATTAATGTTTTTACATCTTCTGCTTTATCGGTGTCTTTGTTGTACCAAGAGTTGAATAGTTGGATAAAAATCCACTGAGTCCATTTGTAATATTCAGGATTTGAAGTTCTCACTTCACGAGACCAATCAAACGAAAAACCAATTCTATCTAATTGTCTTCTGTATGTTTTTATGTTTTCTTCAGTAGTTTTTGCTGGATGTTGACCCGTTTGAATTGCATATTGTTCTGCAGGCAAACCGAAAGAATCATATCCTTGCGGATGCAATACATTAAATCCTTTATGACGTTTATAACGCGCATAAATATCACTTGCAATATATCCTAACGGATGACCAACATGTAAACCTGCTCCAGATGGATACGGAAACATATCTAACACATAATATTTAGGTTTTTCAGAAGTATTACTGGCTTTAAAAGTTTGGTTTTTTTCCCAATATTGTTGCCACTTTTTTTCTATCTCGTTATGATTATACTGCATAGTACTTGCTTCTTTTTAGAAGCGCCAAAGTTACAGCTTATTACCAAAAGATTAAAGTAAAATTGGCACGGGTTTTTTATAGTCTTCTCAGCATAAAAATTCAATAAAAAAATCAGTTCTTTGCAATTCAAATTTTAATTACATTGAAAAATAATATTGTAAAAGCTCATATTGCTTTATTAGGCGCCAACATCATTTATGGCGCTAATTATATTATTGCAAAAGGCATAATGCCTAATAAAATTGGTCCATCAGCTTTTATTTTTTTACGAATTGTTGGAGCTGGTCTTTTATTTTGGATTATCAAATCTTTTATAAAAGAAAAGATAGATAAAAAGCATTTTTCTCGTTTAATTTTATGTGGATTGTTGGGTGTTGCTGCCAATCAATTGTTGTTTTTTCATGGATTAAATTTAACATCGCCTATTGACGCTTCAATAATTATTACGGCCATTCCGATTGTAGTTTTAATTTTTAGTGCAATTCTCTTGAAAGAAAAAATTACAAAAAATAAACTTATTGGAATTTCAATTGGCGGAGTTGGAGCTGTTTTATTAGTTTGGTACGGAAACAAAACAGAAGGCACAAGTTCTTTATTAGGGAACGTTTTAGTTTTTTTAAACGCGTGTTCTTATGGATTGTATTTAGTTTTGGTAAAACCATTGATGAAAAACTACAATTCACTAACCGTTATTAGTTGGGTCTTTTTATTTGGTTTCTTATTTATGATTCCTTTTGGGATACCAGATATTTTACAAACAGATTTCTCTTCATTTACAGTAGAAACCTACGCAACCATTGCTTTTGTTGTTCTCGGAACTACCTTTTTAGCCTATCTTTTTAATATTTATGCATTAAACTATGTTTCGCCTTCTGTAAACGGAAGTTATGTGTATTTACAACCTGCAATCAGTTTTATAATGGTGAGTGTTTATGCCTATGCTTTTGGTCATTCAGAATATGCTCAAGACATTAATGCAGTTAAGATTACAAGCTGCTTGTTGGTAATACTTGGCGTGTATTTAATTAGTAAAAAGTCTAAAAAAAGCACATAAAAAAAATCCGAAAAACTAAATTTTCGGATTCTTAAAATGATGTGATATTTACTTATTTTACAGGAACAGTAACAACTGTATTTACCCATCCAATATGCATATCTCCTGTTTTAGAGAATACTATTGCTAGCGCTTCTACAGAATCGTTATTTTTTGAAACCTTTGCTGTTACTCTTAAAGCATCTTCACTTTCTTTATAAGAAAAATGACCCCAAACGTTTACATCTTTATTTAAAATAATTGTCCATTCAGATTCACCTGGAATAGCAAACATTGAGTAAGTACCTGCTTGTACCAATTTACCTCCAAAAGTTACATCTTTATAAAATATAATCTCAGTCGCTTCATTGGCTCCTAATCTCCAAACTTTTCCAGCTGGAGCTAATTTTGAAAGACTTCTACCTTTTAATTGTGGTCTGCTGTATATTACTTTCACAACGGCTCCATCGGCTTTTGTTCTATACACTGAAATGTCTGCAGGACTTTTATCTAATCCTGGAAATTTTTGTGCAGTTGTTTCATTTGAAAACAACACTGCTATTGCTAAAAAAGCAAGTACTAATACATTTTTTTTCATCTTATTATTATTTAATTATTACACTAACAACTGTACTTCCCCAACCCATATGCAAGTTCATATCATTATCAAATACCATAGAAAAAGCTTCAAGAACATCATTGCTTTTAGCTATTTTTGCTTGCACTCTTACAACATCTTCATTTTCTTTATAAAAATAATTTCCCCAAACATTTTGAGCAGTACTTAAAATGATAGTCCATTCTTTATCTCCAGGAATAGTAAACATCGTATAAGAACCTGCTTTTACATATTTACCACCAAACGTTACATCTTTGTAAAATGTAATTGTTGTTGCTTCGTTTGCTCCAGTTCTCCATATTTCACCAGGTTTCACTAAAGTTGCCATATCTCTACCTTTTAATTGTGGTCTGCTGTAGGTTACTTTTACAACTTTCTCTGATATTTTATAATCACTTGGAAAAGAAGCAACATCCATTGGGCTTTTGTCTAGTGGTGCAAATTTTTGTGCAGTTGTTTCGTTTGAAAAGAATACTGAGACCACAAATAATGCGATTACTAAAACATTTTTCTTCATGATATTTTTATCTTTATTTGATTAATTTAATGATTATGTCTTTAAAAACACATTTCCTTACAGTGTAATACTACTAATTTTTTATTAATTACGGACATTTTCCGCAACCAGAGCCACAAGAATCATCATCCTTTTTAGATTTAAAAATAAATTTTCTAGCTAAAAAATATACTGCTGCTGCTAGGATTATATAGGTTATTATTTGTTGCATTAGCTTAATAATTTATAAGTTATAAATGAGGCTACATAGGCTAAGATTCCCATACCAATTAATTGTGCCATTGGCCATTTCCAAGAGTTGGTTTCTTTTTTAACGACTGCTAATGTTCCCATACATTGCATGGCAAATGCGTAGAAAATTAATAATGACATACCAACTGCGAGATTGAATCTTTTTTCTCCTGTTTCAGGGTTTATTTCTGCTCGCATTCGCTCTTTAATTGTGCTGTTGTTCTCGTCGTCACTTTCTACACTATAAATGGTCGCTAAGGTTCCAACAAAAACTTCTCTAGCAGCAAAAGAACTTATTAAAGCAATTCCTATTTTCCAATCGTAACCCAAAGGTTTAATAGCTGGTTCTATAGTTTTACCCATAATTCCGATATAGGAATTCGCAAGTTTTGCTGAAGCTATTTTAGTTTTAATTTCATCTGAATTTAAATTAGAGTTTTCAATATTCTCTCTAATGTTTTTCTCTACATTATCAAAAGAAGCTGGTCCGTTTGATGCTAAAAACCACAATACAATAGAAATTGCTAAAATGATTTTTCCTGCTCCAAAAACAAATGCTTTCGTTTTTTCTATCACATCAAAAACCACATTTTTTATTGATGGTAATTTGTAGTTTGGCATTTCTGCAACAAAAAATGAAGTGCTTTTTACTTTTAATATTTTGTGTAGCATAAATGCTGAAATAATTGCAATGGCAAATCCTAAAATATATAAACACAATAAAGTAAAACCTTGTAAACTAAAATATCCTAAGAATTTTTTATCTGGAATTACCAACGAAATTAAAATTACATATATAGGTAATCTTGCAGAACAAGTTGTAAACGGTGTTACTAAAATGGTGATTAATCGTTCTTTCCATCCGCTAATTGTTCTTGTTGCCATTACAGCTGGAATTGCACACGCAGTTCCTGAAATTAACGGAATTACACTTTTTCCGCTCATTCCGTATCGGCGCATAATTTTATCCATTAAAAAAACAACACGACTCATATAGCCGGTTTCTTCTAAAATAGCGACGAATAAAAACAAAATAGCAATCTGTGGAATAAAAATTACGACTCCGCCAATTCCAGGAATAATTCCGTCTGTAATTAAATCTCTTAAAACTCCCGAATTCATTTGGCTAGTAACAAACTGGCTTAAGTTTGCAAATTGTGCATCAATAAAATCCATTGGAACAGTTGACCAATCAAAAATAGATTGAAAAATCAATATTAAAATTCCGAAGAAAATTACATATCCAAAAATTCTATGTGTAAATACTTTGTCTAATCTTCCTCTTAAATCTTTTCCTTTTGCACGATCTACTACATACGTTCTTTTTAGAATTTCGTTAATTTGGTGATACCTATGAATCGTTTCTTTATGCTGATATCTTTTTACACTAGTAACATCTAGTGTAAATTCTAAGAGCTTGGTTTTTTCTTCTTCTGTAATTGAAGCTGGAAAATTATTTTGAGTAATCATTAACCATAATTCGTACAATGTATGGTTTGGACTTACTTCTTTTAATTTTTTAAAATAATCTCCATCAATTTTATGATTGATAGAACACAATGGATGTGTGCCTGAAACTTTTGCACAATCTTCAATTGCTTCTTTTACATTATTAATTCCAATATTTTTTCTTGCACTAATAAGAACAATTTTGGTTTGTAATTCTTTTTGCAACGTATCAACATCCAATGAAATGCCTTTTTTAGCCATCTGATCTGACATATTAATTGCCAAAATAATCGGAATTTCTAGGTCTTTTACTTGAGAAAACAAAAAGAGATTTCTTTTTAAATTTTCGATATCTGCAACAACAACAATGATGTCTGGAAAATTTTTATCTGCTGTGTTTAATAAAGAAGAAAGCACAATACTTTCGTCAACTGACGTTGGATTAATGCTATACGTTCCTGGTAAATCTGTAATTATTGCTGTTCTATTATTAGATAATTTACAAGTTCCTTGTTTTTTATCTACCGTAACTCCTGGGTAATTACCAACCTTTTGTGTTAATCCTGTAAGTTGATTGAATAATGAAGTTTTTCCAGTATTTGGATTACCAATTAAAGCTACTTTTAAGGGACCTGGGTTTTCCATAAAACTATCTTTTGATAATTTTTATTAGTGCAGCCATTTCTTTTCTGATGGCTAAATGACTTCCATTTACACAGATATATAATGGATCTTTTAAAGGTGCAACTTGTAGTAATTCTACCTCAGCTCCGGGCAAGCATCCCATTTCTAATAATTTAAGCGGAATCACGTCTAACGATTCCTGTGAAATAATTCCTATTTCTCCCTTAACTAAAGTTGCTATTGTATTCAAGAATCCTTGTTTTAAAGATTACAAAGGTACGTGTTTAGAATCATTCTAAACAATAAAAATCTTTATTCTTTGCGTTTATATTCCTCTTTTAACATTGCAATATCTGCAATAACTTTTTTCATATCTTCTTTCTCTGTACCATCATAATAACCACGAATTCTTCTGTCTTTATCTACCAACACAAATTGCTCTGTATGAATAAAATCGTTTTCATCGCCATTTCCTTCATCCAACACAGCAAAATAGCTTTTACGAGCTAATTCATAAATATGTTTTTTGGCTCCAGTTGTTACATTCCATTTTCCATCAATAACCCCTTTTTTATCAGCGTATGCTTTTAAAACAGGAACGCTATCCATCACCGGAGTTACAGAATGAGATAAGAACATAATATCTGCATCCTCTTTATAATATTCTTGCAATTCGCTCATATTATATGCCATCGCAATACAAATGGTTTTACAACGTGTAAAAAAGAAATCTGCAATGTAAATTTTACCTTCGTAATTTTTATTGGTTATCGTTTTTCCATTTTGATTTAACAAACTAAAATCTGCAATTGTATGATTTACTTTAATGTGTTTTATAGAAGCATCTACCAGTTTTGGATTTACATCTGACGGGTTATAAATTGGCAATCGTTTATCAACAGATAATAAATTATAAAAAACCGTTACTGCTATTACAGAAAAAACAGCAAAAATAATTAGAAATGAAAGCGATTTTTTAATTGAAAAAAAACTCATTTTTAGACTTGTTTAGAAGTGACAAAATTACGCCATATTATACTCAAAATAAAGCAAAATGAAAGAATTTGAAATAAATATTTGTTAAAAAAGAACAATTGGACTCTTTTGTTATTTTACAACTCTTATTAAAAACGTACATTTGTCCGATTAAAAAAGAAAAATACTACATGGAAATATTAATTAAAGCATCCCAATTCATTCTAAGTTTATCATTATTGATTGTTTTACATGAATTAGGGCACTTTATACCTGCAAAAATATTTAAAACAAGAGTAGAGAAATTCTACTTATTTTTTGATTATAAATTTTCGATTCTTAAAAAGAAAGTTGGAGATACTGTTTACGGAATTGGATGGATTCCGCTTGGTGGATATGTAAAAATATCTGGAATGATTGATGAAAGTATGGATACCGAGCAAATGGCTTTACCACCACAACCTTGGGAGTTTAGATCTAAGCCAGCTTGGCAACGTTTAATAATTATGCTTGGTGGCGTAACTGTAAACTTTGTGCTAGGTATTTTCATTTACATCATGCTAATGTATGCGTATGGCGAAAACTTTTTACCAAACAACAATGTTAATAGTAAAGGTGGTGTTTGGGTACAAGATTCTTTAGGAACATCTTTAGGGTTAAAAACGGGTGATAAAGTGTTAACGATTGATGGTGAAGAAATTAGAAAATTTGGCAATTTACGAATCGGATTTGTCAACGGAAATAACTACTCTATTGAAAGAAATGGAAAAGTTATTGATAAAGAAATTCCGATTGATTTTATTTCTAAATTAATAGAAAGAGGCAAAAACGAACTTTCTTTTTTATTACCAAGATATCCATTTATGGTTGGTAAAATATCTAAAGATTCTCCTAATTTAGATGGTGAATTAAAAGTAAAAGATATTATTATTGGTATTAATGGTACACCAATTAAATACTTTGACGAAGCTAAAAGTGTTTTAGAACCATATAAAGATCAAGATATTACTTTAAAAGTAAAGAGAGGAAATGAGACAGTAGACATTAATGTTAAAACTACTGATAAAGGATTTATAGGTGTACAATTTGCTGGATTATCAATGCCTGATTTAGAGAAGCTAGGGTATTATGAATTAGAAAACAACGAGTTTACTTTTTCTGAAGCAATTCCTGCCGGATTAAATAAATCTTGGAAAACACTTACAGGTTATATAAAACAATTAAAGAAAATATTTAATCCAAGTACTGGAGCTTATAAAGGATTAGGTGGGTTTATTTCTATAGGAAGTATTTTTCCATCAGAATTTAGCTGGCAAACATTTTGGAACATTACAGCATTCTTATCTATTATGTTAGGATTTATGAATTTATTGCCAATACCGGCTTTAGATGGCGGTCATGTTGTGTTTACCTTATGGGAAATGATTACCGGTAAAAAACCTGGAGATAAATTTCTAGAATACGCACAAGTTATTGGCTTTATTCTATTAATTGCCTTACTACTTTTTGCGAATGGAAATGATGTTTATAGATGGCTTTTTAAATAAAAAGACCTAAATACAAGTATTAAAAAAAGCTTTTGATTAAAATCAAAAGCTTTTTCTTTTCACTTTTATAGATTTATTAAGAAAAGAAATCCATACATAATTCTGTCCACATTTATAACATTCATATTTTCTAATACCTGAAATATGTTTATAAATACCAAGACGTTTTAATCTATGTCTTGCATAAGACTTACAATTAGGGCAAAATTTCATTGTTAGGGAACAAATATTTAAGCAAATCTATAAATAATTACCTAAACACATATAAGTACTTATACGTATATTTTGTTTTCTAAAAGTAGAATTATTTACTTTTTTTAATTCTATAAGATTAAAATTTATACTTTAAATCAATTAAAAAATTTGCTTTTGGCATAGGCACTAAATTGGTTTCTGTATACTCTTTATCAAAAATATTATTTCCAATAAGCGATACTTCAAAAGGTTTTAAATTTAGTGTAAACATCATATCTACAATGCCATAACTTTCTCCTGTTGATCTTTCTGCAAATTTATAAATAACACTCTGACTTATGTTTTTAAAGAATTGAGATCTAAATGTTGATGTAAAATGGTGTTTTAAAGAATTGATAGAATATCTAGAAAAGTTAGCTTTTACAGATTCTAAGTTTTCATCTAAGAATGTATAACCGAAAGAAAGGTTTTGTATAAAATTTTTTACTTTATAACGAAATGATCCATTAAACTCAAATCCAAAAGAGTTTAAATCTTGAATGTTTGTTGCTTGCCATTTATCGTTTGCATTTGCCTTAACATAATCGATTAAATTATTAGAATCTCTGTTAAAAATAGCTGCAGAAAAATCCATTTTTGATGAGGTATATTTTAATCCTAATTCTTCAGAGATTGCTTCTTCTGGATTTAAATTTTCATTTCCTAAGGTCGTTGGATCGCTATAAAATAAATCTGTGTATGTCGGAATTCTGTATGTATATCCAGCATTTGCATACACCTTAAAGTTGTCACTTACTGTATATCCAACATCAACTCCTGGAAACGCATGAAACTTGAAATCTGAAAAGTAATTAATGGCAACACCTGGCGTAATATCCATTTTATCATTAAATAATTTAAAGCGATGTTCTAAAAACAAATTCGCCATAAACCGCTCTCTAGATCCTAAATTGTTACTTGTTAAAAATACTTTTGCAAGATCAATTCCAAAACCAGTTATCCCTAGAGAAGAATTGTACGAAGCGTTTACCTCAGCTCCAACTTTATTAGAAATATGTAGGTTTCTATATACCGAAGGATTGTTACGAATAAACACATACATATCTTGATTTCTTTTCCAATACAAACGTGGTTTTAGAGTAAGCTTATCACCTTTAATACTAGTCGATAAACCTACTAAACTAGATTGTGTTTCTTCATATTGATTTATTGCCGAAGGTGACGCATAAAACCCGTTAGCGCCAAAATTTCTTTCTGTAAAATATCCAATAAAATCAATTGGTGTCTTATTTTTGTTAAATGTATTTTTTATAAAATAATTCTGATTTTTAAAATCTGTATTGTGTCTATATCCATCAGATGAATTTATAGATGCGTGTGCAATAATCGAACTATTTTTAAGATTTTTTCCAACCGTAATAGCACCATTTTTTTGACCAAATGAACCTACTTGAATTCCTGCAGAATTTACATTTTTTGCATCCTTTTTGGTAACAATATTAATAGCTCCAGTAAAAGCATTCTGACCAAAAATTCGTGCTGCTGCTCCTTTAATAATTTCAACACGTTCAATAACATCAAGCGGCAAAGCCATATTCATGGTATGATGTCCTGTTTGCGGATCTTCAACTTTAATTCCGTCAATTAACAATAAGGTTTGATCAAAGCTACCACCACGAATATATAAATCTGCTTGCATTCCGTTTACACCTCTTCTACGCATATCTATACCTGCAACTTGTTGCAATAAATCTGTAAGATTTGTTACAGCACTTTGCTTAATTTGCTTAGACGTAATTACTAAAATTGTTCGAGAATTTTCTTTAAAAGGTAAATCTATTCTGCTAGAAGAAATGAATATAGTATCTAATTCAAATACTTTATTTTTTTCTTGAGAAAACAAATTCAAATGCAATAGTAAAACTGCAATAATTAGTAATTTTCTTTGGTTCATTTTAATTGTTATTTTAATTTAAAAACAGTGCAAAAGTCGTAACTTTTCGAACAACTAAACTAGTCCAGTTTTAAAATGATAGATAGTCCGGTTAATACACTATTTAAACAACTAATTGATTTTGATAAATCAATGTCTCAACCTGTGTATATACAGGTTTCACAGCAAATTGTAAATGCGATACAACGTCAATATGTAACCAAAGGTACAATGCTACCAGGAACCCGTGTATTAGCGCAGTTATTAAAAGTCCATAGAAATACAGCAATTGCTATCTACGAAGAGTTGGCTTCTCAAGGTTGGGTAGAAATAACACCAAATAAAGGTACATTTGTTTTAGATCCAGCGCTAAAAACAGCAAAAATAAAAGCCCCTTCTCAAAAAATAAATCAAGCATATACATCTACTAAAACAACAGGGTTTCCTTTTCAAAAATCATTTCATTTAGCATCAACTGTTCAGTTAACAAATGCGAAGTATATCATTAACGACGGAAAACCTGATTTACGCTTGCATCCTGTACATGAATTTACAAGATGGTACAGTGCTGCCATGAAACGAAAAACGTTGATGAAAAAATGGAACATACCAAGGGAATCTTCCTATTCTTTATTTCAAACTCAACTATGTAATTATTTAAATGCGACTAGAGGTTTTCATATAAGTCCAAATAATTTAATAAATACGCGTAGTACAGAAATGAGTTTGTACATTGTTTCTCAATTATTAATAAAACAAAACGATGTAGTGTTAGTAGGGCATTTAAGTAATTATGCGGCTAATATGATTTTTCAACAAGCAGGTGCAACCATCAAAACAATTCCTGTGGATACTGATGGTTTAGATATTGAATACATAAAAAAACATTTTGTAAAAGGAAGCATTAGATGTGTGTATATCTGTGCTCATAGAGATTATCCAACGATCGTAACATTAAGTGAAGAACGTCGTTTAGCCTTGTTGCAACTTGCTAAAGAATACGGATTTGCTATTATTGAAGATGATTACGATTACGATTTTCAGTTCGAAGGATCTGCAATGTTGCCCATGGCAAGT